>NZ_MKGS01000001.1:107500-211146 GCF_002836905.1 Pseudomonas sp. 43NM1
TATCAGACATCCTGCGGCCAATCCCGAGAACCGCTCCCCTGAACTAACCGGTTAAATATATGCGCCCATTGAAACAGGCAATTTATTCCAGCCGTACGGCTGACAAGTTCGTCGTACGTCTGCCAGACGGAATGCGTGAACGCATTGCCGAGGTGGCTCGCAATCATCATCGCAGCATGAACTCCGAAATCATTGCGCGCCTTGAGCAGAGTCTTATTCAGGAAGGCGCACTGGGCGAAGAATTGAGCATGCGTCTGGACAGCCCGGAGCTGTCGCTGCACGAACGCGAATTGCTGCAACGTTTCCGTCAACTGTCCCACCGTCAGCAGAACGCATTGGTTTCGCTGATCGCCCACGACGCTGAGATGGCCGCAGACGCGTCCTGATCCATAGCAAAAAATTCAAGCCAGCATGATTGCTGGCTTTTTTTTGCATTGAATTTGAGGCACAAAAAAAAACCCGCCAATCTGGCGGGCTTTGAAGTAACGGATCAGAGCAGGAAAATTGTCGCCAAGCCAAGGAAGATGAAGAACCCACCGCTGTCGGTCATGGCCGTGATCATCACACTGGCGCCCATTGCCGGGTCGCGCCCCAAGCGGGCCAGCGTCATAGGGATCAACACGCCCATCAATGCCGCCAGCAACAAGTTAAGTGTCATCGCCGCAGTCATCACCACGCCCAGCGACCAACTGCCGTAAAGCAGATAGGCGACAACCCCGATAACCCCACCCCAGACCACACCATTGATCAAACCGACCGCCAGTTCCTTGCGCATCAGCCGCGAGGTGTTGCCGGTGCTGACCTGGTCCAGCGCCATGGCCCGAACGATCATGGTGATCGTCTGGTTACCCGAGTTGCCGCCGATGCCCGCAACGATCGGCATCAGTGCCGCAAGTGCCACCAGCTTCTCGATGGAGCCCTCGAACAGGCCGATAACCCGCGACGCGACAAACGCTGTCACAAGGTTCACCGCCAGCCAGGACCAGCGGTTACGCAGGGATTTCCAGACGGAGGCGAAGATGTCTTCTTCTTCGCGCAGACCGGCCATGTTGAGAACTTCGTTTTCGCTCTCTTCACGGATCAGATCGACCATCTCATCGATAGTCAGACGACCGATCAGCTTGCCGTTTTTGTCGACTACCGGCGCGGAGATCAAGTCATAACGCTCAAACGCCTGCGCAGCGTCGTAGGCGTCCTCGTCCGGGTGAAAACTCACCGGATCGCTGGCCATGACGTCGGCCACCTTCTTGTCCGGATCGTTGACCAGCAACCGCTTGATCGGCAACACGCCCTTGAGCACGCCGTCGTAGTCGACGACAAACAATTTGTCAGTGTGGCCCGGCAATTCCTTGAGGCGACGCAGATAACGCAGAACCACTTCGAGACTGACATCCTCGCGGATCGTCACCATCTCAAAGTCCATCAGTGCGCCGACCTGCTCCTCGTCATAGGACAACGCGGAGCGCACGCGCTCACGCTGCTGGCCATCAAGGGTTTCCATCAGCTCATGGACGACGTCGCGCGGCAGCTCGGAAGCCAGGTCAGCGAGTTCGTCGGCATCCATGTCCTTGGCGGCGGCCAGGAGTTCGTGATCGTCCATGTCGGCGATCAGCGTTTCACGCACCGAATCGGATACTTCGAGCAGAATGTCGCCGTCACGATCAGCCTTGACCAACTGCCAAAGCGTCAGACGATCGTCCAGCGGCAGGGCTTCAAGGATGTAAGCGACGTCGGCGGAGTGCAGGTCGTCGAGTTTGCGTTGCAGCTCGACGAGGTTCTGCCGGTGAACCAGGTTCTCGACCCGGTCGTGATGCGGACCTTCCTGGCGATGAGTCAGGTCTTCGACTACCCGCTGACGCTGCAACAGCTCAACAACTTGAGCGAGGCGGTCTTGCAGGCTTTCTTGCGTTTTCTTTACTTCAACTTCGGACATAGGCGAACTCCACTCCCAGCAGCGGGGCACGCCGGAAGAATCAATCAGTCAATTCATGATTGGAAAAACGGGTTACTAAACAACTACTGGGTAAGTCCATGGAGGTATTCCATAAGCCCCGGCGGGGCTGACGGGCGCAATGATACACCGCCTGACGGTTTAAGACGTTAAAAAATCATGGCTGAAACAAGCGCTTGCAAGACAAACCTGAGCGCTGTCCTTATCCATACAGGTGCGACGACTTATCCTGAAAAGAAAACACACAGGCGCTTCAAAAAGGAGCGTCTACCCTTCAGTCACAACGTCATGGAGGACGTCGAAATGCCGCTGATTCTGCTGTTGATCGCCCTGCTCTGCCTGTTTCCCAAAGCTTATGCTGCAACCATTCACCGCTGCGAGTCAGCCGATGGACAACTGACCTTCACCACCATGAGCTGCAAGACTGAGGAAAGTCTTTCAGTACAGACCGTGAGCCCATTCATGCCTGGCACGGTCGTCGCGATCATGCCGGAAAGATCCAATACCAAAAGGAGGGAGCCAACGATTGTCGGCCGATCAGAGGATAAATGTGGAAACTTGATCAACGCCAAGCAAAGGCGTGAAGCGATCATCAATCAGCGCGTCGTTGCCGGTATGAGCCAACAGGATGTCGAAAGCGCGCTCGGTAAACCGCACAAGATCAATATTCGCAATTCATCCACGCGCTACAGCTATGACCTCAAGCGAGGCCGCACCGCCCAGGTGGAGTTTGATGAGAAAGGATGCGTGAAAGGAAAAGCCAAATCCCAGACGGCAAAAAGCCCGCGTTAGACGCAGGCTTTTTGGTGTTTGGTGCACTCGACAGGATTCGAACCTGTGACCGCTCGGTTCGTAGCCGAGTACTCTATCCAGCTGAGCTACGAGTGCATTTTGTGTTTTTAAACCAGACCACAACTGGTTGAAGCAAAGTTGCCTGCATTACTGCAAACAACTCTTAAATGGTGCACTCGACAGGATTCGAACCTGTGACCGCTCGGTTCGTAGCCGAGTACTCTATCCAGCTGAGCTACGAGTGCATTTGTTGCCGCGCATTATAGGCCGTCTAATCTCTATGTCAACCGCTTTTTCCTAGTAATTTCAACAACTTACCGAAGAAGCTAGATTACAACGTACTACGCAAATAATGGCGGAGAACGGGGGATTCGAACCCCCGACACCCTTTTGAGGTGTACTCCCTTAGCAGGGGAGCGCCTTCGGCCACTCGGCCAGCTCTCCGCAACACGGGGCGTATCTTAACCAACCTTTTCCCCGTTTGCAAACATAAAAAACGATAAAAATTAATGGCTTGGTTCGTCGTCCTTCTCTTTCTTGATCCGCAAGTAGATTTCCTCGCGGTGAACAGCAACCTCTTTAGGCGCGTTAACGCCAATACGCACTTGATTTCCTTTGACGCCGAGCACGGTCACAGTGATTTCGCCATCACCAATAATCAGGCTTTCTGCGCACCGACGAGTCAGAATCAGCATACCTTTCTCCTCACGCATTTCATTTCAGGGACAACAGTCTGCAAAAAAAAGGCACTCGACCTACAACCGGAGCGGTCGCAGCCCTGCATGCCTGAGTATTGACCAGCGCGAGCAAAAGAACAGAGTCCTGGCCCACGCCATTCAAAAAAGACGAAGGACGCGGTCAGACCGCGCCCTTCGGCAAACGCATCACTCGCCTTGACGGGCCGGTGCGTCCAGTTCGAAAGCCGTGTGCAGAGCGCGCACAGCCAGTTCCAGGTATTTCTCTTCGATCACCACCGAAACCTTGATTTCCGAGGTCGAGATCATCTGGATGTTGATGCTTTCCTTGGCCAGCGATTCAAACATGCGGCTCGCCACGCCTGCGTGAGAACGCATGCCGACGCCGACGATCGAGACCTTGGCGATCTTGATGTCACCGACCACTTCACGGGCACCGATCTCGCGAGCGGTGTTTTCCAGTACCGTTTGCGCGGCCTGGAAGTCGTTACGGTGGACAGTGAAGGTGAAGTCGGTGGTGTTATCGTGCGCAACGTTCTGCACGATCATATCGACTTCAATGTTCGCGCCGCTGATTGGCCCAAGGATCTTGAACGCGACGCCCGGGGTGTCTGGCACGCCACGGATGGTCAGCTTGGCTTCATCGCGGTTGAAAGCGATGCCGGAAATGATCGGCTGTTCCATGGTTTCCTCTTCATCAATAGTAATGAGGGTGCCCGGACCCTCCTTGAAGCTGTGCAGTACGCGCAGCGGAACGTTGTACTTGCCGGCGAATTCCACCGCGCGTATCTGCAACACCTTGGAACCGAGGCTGGCCATTTCCAGCATCTCTTCAAAGGTGATCTTGTCCAGGCGCTGGGCCACGGAGACAACGCGCGGATCGGTGGTATAGACGCCATCGACATCGGTGTAGATCTGGCATTCGTCAGCCTTCAACGCTGCTGCCAGCGCCACACCGGTAGTGTCGGAGCCGCCACGCCCGAGGGTGGTGATGTTGCCGTGCTCGTCGACGCCCTGGAAACCGGCGACAACCACCACGCGACCCGCCTTCAAGTCACCGCGAATCTTCTGATCGTCAATCTGCAAGATACGCGCTTTATTGTGCGCGCTGTCTGTCAGGATTCGGACCTGGTTACCGGTGTAGGACACCGCTGGCACGCCACGCTTGATCAGCGCCATTGCCAACAGGGCAATCGTCACCTGCTCACCGGTGGAAACAATCACGTCCAGTTCGCGCGGAACCGGTTGGCCGTCGCCACTGATTTGCTTGGCCAGATCGATCAGACGGTTGGTCTCGCCGCTCATTGCAGACAGCACGACCACCAGGTCATCGCCGGCATCGCGGAATTTCTTAACCTTGTCGGCGACCTGCTCGATTCTCTCGACAGTGCCGACCGAGGTGCCTCCAAATTTCTGTACGATCAAAGCCATTTCAAAGCCGCCTCTGCCCATGAAGGGCGCCCAATAATCACTCAAACAGTTGCCGGGTGCGCTACTAGACCGCGCGCCCGGCAAACCGCCTTATAAACCCTGCTCTACAAATGGAACGGTCAGGGCCAGTGCCGCGTCCAGTGCGCCGGCGTCTACACCACCGCCCTGCGCCATATCCGGACGACCACCGCCCTTCCCGCCCACTGCCGCAGCGGCTTGCTTCATCAAATCACCGGCTTTGAGTTGGCCAGTCAGGTCTTTGGTTACGCCTGCAACCAGAACGACCTTTTCCTCATGGACACTGCCGAGCAGGATCACTGCGCGGCCGAGTTTGTTTTTCAATTGATCGACCAGCGCCAGCAGCGCCTTGCCGTCCTGACCGTCCAGACGCACGGCCAACACTTTCACGCCTTTGACATCCAGCGCCGAGGCCGACAGATCGTCGCCCGCCGCGCTGGCAGCCTTGGCTTGCAACTGCTCGAGTTGCTTCTCCAGCAGACGGTTGCGCTCAAGCACAGCCGACAGCTTGTCGATCAGGTTGTCGCGGCTACCCTTGACCAGGTTGGCCGCTTCCTTGAGTTGCTCTTCGGCAGCGTTCAGGTACGCCAGCGCCGCAGCGCCGGTGATCGCCTCGATACGACGCACGCCGGAAGCCACACCACCTTCGCTGACAATCTTCAGCAGGCCGATGTCGCCGGTACGGCTGGCGTGAATGCCGCCACACAATTCGACGGAGAACGCGCCACCCATGCTCAGCACGCGCACGTTGTCGCCGTACTTCTCGCCAAACAGCGCCATAGCGCCTTTTTGCTTGGCGGACTCGATGTCGGTTTCTTCGGTTTCAACGGCGGAGTTCTTGCGAATCTCGGCGTTGACGATGTCTTCCAGGGCTTTCAACTGCTCAGGCTTGATCGCTTCGAAGTGGCTGAAGTCAAAGCGCAGGCGCTGACTGTCGACCAACGAACCTTTCTGCTGAACGTGCTCGCCCAACACCTGACGCAATGCCGCGTGCAGCAAGTGCGTCGCCGAGTGGTTCAACGCCGTGGCGTGACGCACTTCGGCATCGACATGGGTTTCAACCGGGGCGCCGACCGTCAGGCTGCCGAGTGCCAGCACGCCGTGGTGCAGGAACGCGCCGCCAGTCTTGGTGGTGTCGCGCACGTCAAAGCGGCTGCTGCCGACTTGCAGGTAACCGCAGTCGCCAATCTGGCCGCCGGATTCAGCGTAGAACGGCGTCTGGTCGAGTACGACCACGCCTTCTTCACCTTCACTCAAGACGTCAACCGAGCGCCCTTCTTTATAGATAGCAATAATCTTCGCCGAACCGCTGGTGGCCTTGTAGCCGGTGAACTCGGTCGCCACGTCAACCTTGACCAGGGTGTTGTAGTCGAGGCCGAACGAACTGGCCGACCGCGCGCGTACACGCTGGGCTTCCATCTCGCGTTCGAATCCGACTTCATCGACCGTCAAGTTGCGCTCGCGAGCGATGTCGGCGGTCAGGTCCATCGGGAAACCGTAAGTGTCATACAGCTTGAACACCACGTCGCCCGGCACCACGGTGCCTTTGAGTTCCAGCAGATCCTGCTCGAGAATCTTCAAGCCGTGCTCCAGCGTCTTGGAGAACTGCTCTTCTTCAGCCTTGAGCACGCGCTCGATATTGGCCTGTTGCTGCTTGAGCTCCGGGAACGCATCGCCCATTTCGGCGACCAGCGCCGCGACGATCTTGTAGAAGAAGCTGCCGGTCGCGCCAAGCTTGTTACCGTGACGGCAGGCCCGACGAATGATCCGGCGCAGCACATAGCCGCGACCTTCGTTGGACGGCAACACGCCATCGGCAATCAGGAAACCGCACGAACGGATGTGGTCGGAAACCACTTTGAGCGACGACTGATCGTCGTTGCTGCAACCAATCGCCTGGGCCGAAGCGCTCAGCAGGTTCTTGAACAGGTCGATTTCATAGTTGGAATGCACGTGCTGCATCACCGCACTGATCCGCTCCAGGCCCATGCCGGTGTCAACCGACGGTGCTGGCAACGGATGCAACACGCCGTCGGCGGTGCGGTTGAACTGCATGAAAACGTTGTTCCAGATCTCGATGTAACGGTCGCCATCTTCTTCCGGCGAACCCGGTGGGCCGCCCCAGATGTGCTCGCCGTGATCGTAGAAAATCTCGGTGCATGGGCCGCACGGGCCGGTATCGCCCATGGTCCAGAAGTTGTCCGAGGCGTACGGGGCGCCTTTGTTGTCGCCGATGCGGATCATGCGCTCGACCGGTACGCCGATCTGCTGGGTCCAGATGTCGTAAGCCTCGTCGTCCGAGGCGTAGACCGTTACCCAGAGTTTGTCTTTCGGCAGTTTCAGGACGCCGGTCAGGAAGGTCCAGGCGTAGGTGATCGCGTCATGCTTGAAATAATCACCGAAGCTGAAGTTACCGAGCATTTCGAAGAACGTGTGGTGACGAGCGGTATAACCGACGTTCTCCAGGTCGCTGTTCTTGCCACCGGCGCGCACGCATTTCTGGCTGCTGGTCGCACGGGTGTACGCACGTTTTTCCTGGCCCAGGAAGCAGTCCTTGAACTGGTTCATCCCCGCGTTAGTGAACAGCAGGGTTGGATCGTTGCCCGGAATCAAAGAGCTGGAGGCTACACGGGTGTGGCCTTGCTCTTCGAAGAAGCGAAGGAAGGCTTCACGGATTTCTGCGCTTTTCATTAGGTTCTTCCACGGAGGCTGCGGCCAAAGGCCTGTGCAAAACGTCAACAGACGAAGCGACGGCAAAGGGCCGCATTATATCGGCCCTGCGCGCGGGGTACAGCGTGTTTATACGATAGAAACGGTCAATTGGACGGCTAACCCTGTCAGTTGCGCGAAAACTCGACGAATGTCGCGATGACTTGCTCGATTTGCACGCGACTGATGTCCATGTGCGTGACCATGCGCAGGCGCCCGGCGGCGCTGAGCTTGATCCCGCGCTCGGCGGCGAAGGCCTTGATCGCGTCCGCGCGCTCGCCCATGGCCACGTAAACCATGTTGGTCTGTACCGGCTCGACGGCGTAACCGGCCTCGCGTAAACCATCGGCCAGCGCTTGCGCATTGGCGTGATCGTTGGCCAGGCGCTGGACGTTGTGATCCAACGCATACAGCCCCGCTGCTGCCAGAATCCCGGCCTGACGCATGCCGCCGCCGACCATCTTGCGCAGGCGCCGCGCCTTGGCGATGAGCTCGACCGAGCCGCACAACACCGAACCGATCGGCGCGCCAAGCCCTTTGGACAGGCACACCGAGACCGAATCGAAATGCTGTGTGATCTGCCGCGCATCAACGTTGAGCTTCACCGCCGCGTTGTACAGCCGCGCGCCGTCCAGGTGCAACGCCAAGCCATGTTCGCGGGTGAAGCTGCGCGCCCGAGCCAGATATTCCAGCGGCAGGACTTTGCCCTGCATGGTGTTTTCCAGCGCCAGCAAGCGGGTGCGGGCGAAATGGAAGTCATCCGGTTTGATCGCGGCAGCGACGTGCGCCAGGTCCAGCGACCCGTCTTCCTGGACTTCCAGCGGTTGCGGCTGGATCGAACCGAGCACCGCCGCCCCGCCACCTTCGTACTTATAGGTGTGCGCCTGCTGACCGACGATGTATTCCTCGCCGCGCTCGCAGTGCGCCATCAACCCGAGCAAATTACTCATGGTGCCCGTCGGCACGAACAACGCGGCGGCAAAACCCAGCCGTTTTGCCAGTTCGGTTTCCAGACGATTGACCGTCGGATCTTCGCCATACACGTCGTCACCAGTATCCGCAGCGGCCATCGCCACGAGCATTGCCTGGGACGGTTGGGTGACGGTGTCGCTGCGAAGATCGATAACGCTCATGAATCCGGCCTCGGTATGTAGGGGAGATTTACTTTTGCAGGTTGAATTACTGCGGGCAGGCCGACGATTAATCAACCCTTGGTCGCGCAAAAGAGCCTTCGCAGCTTCGGAAAACTCGATATCAATCATCAGAAAGCAGGAATGCGCAGCCCGGGAATATGTGTTAAAAAAGCTCCGCCGCCCGACAATCGGGCGGCAAAACGTTCTCAGGGCGGGGTGCAACTCCCCACCGGCGGTAATTGCGCGCAATGCGCATAGCCCGCGAGCGCTTGGTGCCAGACCTGCTTCGGCGGTGTTTGGCGACAAGGTCAGCAGACCCGGTGTGATCCCGGGGCCGACGGTCATAGTCCGGATGAAGAGAGAACGGGATTGGCGCCAAAGGGCCGACCGCGAGCATTTTTTATGCGAGCGCGCGCACCCTTAAATCCCATTCGATTCATAAGCCCTGTTTTTCACACAAACAGGAACCAGAACATGCAACCCACCGCAATCGACAGCAAAAGCAAAAACCATCAGGGCGAGCGCGTCGCGTTCATCCAGGCCTGCTGGCACAAGGGAATCGTCGATCAGAGCCGTCATGGCTTCGTCGCCGAAATGCTTGCCCAGGGTTATCAGGAATCCGACATCGATTTCTTCGAAGTCGGCGGTGCCTTTGAAATTCCACTGCACGCCAAGCTGCTGGCGAAGTCCGGGCGTTACGCCGGCATCGTCGCTGCAGGCCTGGTGGTCGACGGCGGAATTTACCGCCATGAGTTCGTCGCGCAATCGGTGATCAGCGGCCTGATGCAGGTTCAGCTGGAAACCGAAGTGCCAGTGTTCTCGGTGGTTTTGACCCCGCATCACTTCCATGCAGGCGAAGAACATCAGAAGTTCTTCTTCGAGCATTTCGTGCACAAGGGCCAGGAAGCGGCGAAGACCTGCGCGGATACGCTGCATAAGATGCGTGCGTTGCGTCGTAATGAGCCGCGCGCGGTAGCGGTTTAAGCACAAACCTCTGGGCTGGGTGAGGTCTTCTGCCTCACCCAAATCAAAATGTGGGAGCGAGCTTGCTCGCGATGGCGGATTGTCAGTCGATGGTCATGTTGACTGATGCACCGTAATCGCGAGCAAGCTCGCTCCCACATTGGTTTTACGTCGGTTTCGAAATCGGGATCAGGCGAGGTTGTCGTCGCTGGTCGGCACGATCAGGATGCCGGCGCGCAGGCCGTTTTTGACTTTTGGGTTGGGGAAGATAATCCGCGCACCCTGCTCTTCGATGATCCAGCGGGTCTGGGCGATGTCTTCGGCCAGCACGTAACCCACTTCCAATTCCGAAAAGTTCTCGACATCCGCTGGCAGGTTCAAGCGGAAGCTGTCGCTGTGCTTGATGATTTCCCGCGCCACGCTGAACAGCTGCAATCCGTCGAGTGAGGCTTCGGTGGCAGGCGGCTCAGTGCCTTCGATAATTTGCTTCAGGCGGGTTTCCAGCAGATCGACATTCACCCCGTCGTTCTGCCCGAACGGCCGCGCCTTGCCCAATTCCAGGGTAAAGGCCTCGGCGCCGAGCTTGTCGTAAGTGTACGAACTGAAGACGATTGACGGCTTGTTCTGCAGCAGCACCGCTTCCATGCCGGCGGCGCGCAGACGCGCCAGTTGCAGGCGTGAATGCTGGCGCCCTTCTTTCCACGGATACAACGCAAATTGCTCGATCTTCGAGCCGCGAATCGCCGTGTGCAGGTCGTAGTGCAAACGCTCGCGGTCCGGCAGGCTGAAGAAACTCGCCGCGAGGCGCTCGAGTTCACAGGCGCGCAGGGCTTCGGAACCGCTGCTTTGTTCGTGACGGCCGTTGAACAGCCGATTGACGTCCTGCTCGATGTAACGCTCGCCGCGACGGATCGCTTCGGGGTTGCCGAACAGAAACAGAATACGTGCGCGCGGCTTCAGATCGCCGCGAGCGATGTCGTGCAACAGACGATCAAGCAACTCGATCGGCGCTGTTTCGTTGCCGTGGATCCCCGCCGATAGCAGCAGGTCCAGGCCATTGTCGCGCGCTTCAGGCGGCCGGACTTCCAGCGCACCTTCGCTCAACCAGCGCATGCGTACGCCTTCGACAGTCAGTTGAGTCTTCTCCGCCGGTTCGCGGCCGGCGAGGGTCAGTTCAAGCAGTTTGCCGAGGGCGAGCATAGAGCGAATTCCTTAGTGGTCGTGGGCGCAATCCGGGCCGTGCACGTGGTCTTCGTCGTCACCGACTTCAGCCGGTTCCATTTCCAGTTGCAGACTTACCAGATTAGTCGCCAATGGGCGCAGCAGCAGGTTGGCGTATTCGGCATCGCCTTCTTCGACGTCAACGCCGATCAGCAGTTGACCGCGGCCGTCTTGCTGAATCCACAGCTCTTTGCCTTGCCACATGACCGCGACGCGGGTGCAGGAGGTTTCCAGTTGCGTGCCGTCGGTGTCTTCAAGGATCAGCTGCAGGGTATCGCTCATGGGTGTTTACGCTCTCGTTGGAGATGAAGCAGCGCGCCGTCGTGACCGCCGACGCGCCGTTGATCAATTGATCTGGAATGGATAAACCGCGCCCAGTTTAAGGATTTGCGTCAATTCATCCAGTGCCGTCCGGCATTCAAGCAACAATTGCGGGTCCGCCAGATCGTTTTCGGTCATGCGGTCGCGGTAGTGCTTGTCGACCCATGCGGTCAGCGAGCCGTACAACGGTGCCGTCATGATAACGCCCTGATTGACCGCCGCCAGCTCGGTTTCATTGAGTGCCACGCGAAGTCTCAGGCAAGCAGGGCCACCGCCGTTCTGCATGCTTTGCTTGAGGTCAAACACCTTCACTTCGCTGATGACCCCGCCAGAGCTGGTCAAACCTTGCAGGTATTGCCAGACGCGTTCGTTGCCCCGGCATTCTTCCGGAACAATCAACAGCATCGAGCCGTCAGGACGCGACAGCAACTGGCTATTGAACAGGTAGGACCGAACCGCGTCCTCCACGGTTACTGCGGAACGCGGTACGCAAACAGACTGAAATTTCCCACCGATCCTGGCGAGTTTTCCGGCAAGTTCGGCGAGCATCTGTTCGGTGTCGAGGAACGCGTCCTCGTGATAGAACAAAACCTCGCCATTACCCACGGCAATCACGTCGTTGTGGAACACGCCCTGATCGATCACCGAAGGATTCTGCTGCGCGTACACCACGCCGTCATCGCTCAAACCGTGCAGACGCGCAACCGCTTGCGAGGCTTCGAGGGTCTGGCGCGCCGGGTATTTTTGCGGCGCCGGGTAACGGTTGTCGAAAGCGCTGCGCCCGAAGACGAAAAACTCCACGCCCGCCTCGCCGTACTCACGGCAGAAACGCGTGTGGTTGGCCGCGCCTTCGTCGCCGAACTGCGCCACCGCCGGCAATGCGGCGTGGTGGGCGAAGTGCTTCTGGTCAGCGAACATCGCGCCGAGCACGCGGCTGGTGGTCGGATGCTCGATGCTGCGGTGATATTTGCAATTGAGGTTGGCCGCGGTGAAGTGCACGCGGCCATCGGCGGTGTCGGCACTTGGGCTGACAGTGGCGGCGTTGGCCACCCACATGCTCGAGGCCGAGCAACTGGCGACCAGCAACGGCATCGCTTCTTTGGCGGCGCGCTGGATTACTTCGGCGTCGCTGCCGCCGAAACCCAAACGGCGCAATGCGGCGACGTCAGGGCGTTCTTGCGGTGCCAATACGCCTTGTTGAAAGCCCATTTCCATCAGCGCTTTCATTTTCGCCAGGCCTTGCAGCGCAGCTTCCTTCGGGTTCGAGGATTGCTGGCTGTTGCTCTGGGACGCGACGTTGCCGTAGGACAACCCGCCGTAGTTATGGGTCGGCCCCACTAGACCGTCAAAATTGACTTCATAGGATTTCATCAGCGAGGCTCCACGAGAATCTGTTGTTGTAGGCATCTGGTAGTCATTCTTTTAGACCGAGGCGCGGCCATCGCGGGCAAGCCTTGCTCCTACAGGATTTGTGGTGTGCGCCAATCATGCGAACGACACAAAACCTGTGGGAGCGAGGCTTGCCCGCGAATGGGCGCTACGCCATCTTCACGCCAGGCGTCAGTGTCGCCGGCATCACCAGGCTCGGGGTTTCCAGCGACGCGACCGGGTACGCGCAATAATCCGCCGCGTAATACGCACTGGCGCGGTGGTTGCCCGAGGCGCCGACGCCGCCGAATGGCGCGCTGCTCGCGGCGCCGGTCAGCTGTTTGTTCCAGTTGACGATACCGGCGCGGCTTTGCAGCCAGAACTGCTGGTAACGCGCTTCGGAATCCGACAGCAAACCTGCCGCCAAACCGTACTCGGTGTCGTTGGCCTCAGTGATCGCCGCCTCGAAATCAGCGTAGCGGATCACTTGCAGCAACGGGCCGAACAGCTCTTCATCCGGACGGTCCGCGACCGCCGACACATCGAGAATGCCCGGCGTCAGCAACGCGGCTTGTGCCTGTGGCTGGGTCATTTCCAGCAGCGCCACGGCGCCATTGGCCAACAGATGTTCCTGAGCATCCATCAACGCTTTCGCCGCGCCGAGGGAAATCACCGAACCCATGAACGGTGCCGGTTGCTGATCGAACGCGCCAACGTCAATCGTCGCGCTGACCGCCACCAATCGCGCCAGCAACGCATCGCCCCACGCGCCTTGCGGCACCAGCAAGCGGCGCGCACAGGTGCAACGCTGGCCGGCGGAAATAAACGCCGACTGAATAATCGTGTAAACAGCGGCATCGACATCTGCCACTTCGTCGACGATCAATGGGTTGTTACCGCCCATTTCCAGCGCGAGGATCTTGTCCGGGCGACCGGCAAATTGTTGATGCAGGTGATTGCCAGTGCGGCTCGAACCGGTGAAGAACAGACCGTCGATACCCGGATTCGCCGCCAACGCGATCCCGGTTTCACGAGCACCCTGCAGCAGGTTCAGCACACCGGCCGGCAGACCGGCTTCAATCCAGCATTTAACCGTCAGCTCGGCGACTTTCGGCGTCAGCTCGCTCGGCTTGAACAGCACGCTGTTACCGGCCAGCAGCGCCGGCACGATGTGCCCGTTCGGCAAGTGGCCAGGGAAGTTGTAAGGGCCGAACACCGCAACCACGCCGTGCGGCTTGTGGCGCAAAACGGCGGTGGCGTCGCCCAATGGGCCGCTCTTCTCGCCCGTGCGTTCACGGTAGCTCTGCACCGAGATGGCAATCTTGTTGACCATGCTGGTGACTTCAGTCGCCGATTCCCACAGCGGTTTGCCGGTCTCTTCGCCGATGCAACGCGCCAGTTCGTCAGCGTGATTTTTCAGCGCGGCGGCAAAGGCTTCGAGCACCGTGATGCGCTCGTCCAGCGTGCGCCGAGCCCAGCCCGGAAACGCCTGACGCGCGGCTTGCACGGCCGATTCAACCTGAGCGGCGGTGGCGCCTTCGCCGGTCCACAGCACTTGCTGGGTCACCGGGTTCAGCGATTGAAACGCCTCACCCTGGCCGGCCAGCCATTCACCTGCGATGTATAGCGAATTCATTATTTCGACTCCCGAGCAGCGGACAACGGCACGGCGCGCACTTGATCGCCGGCGTTGAGTTGAAGACGTTTGGCGGTCAGCGGATCGACCACCAACGTACCGGCGGCGAAGCGTGCCGAGGCAGCAGTGATGCGGCAGTCCTCGCGCTTGCGGTTGTGAATCAGGAATGGCGTGGCGTCATCGCCCGGCGTGCCGATTGCCAGCACCAGCGCCTGGCTGTCACGCACCGCGCGGATCTTGCCGGTTTCGCATTCCACCGACGGGCCGGCGTCGAAAATGTCGACGTAACCCTGATAACTGAAGCCTTCGCTTTTGAGCATCGACAGCGCTGGCTCGGTGTCCGGGTGCACCTTGCCGATCACGTTGCGCGCGTCCGGCGAAAGGAAGCAGGTATACAGCGGAAACTTCGGCATCAGTTCGGCGATGAACGCCTTGTTGCCGACGCCGGTCAGGTAATCGGCCTGGCTGAATTCCATTTTGAAGAAGTGCCGACCCAGGCTTTCCCAGAACGGCGAACGCCCGGCGTCATCCGACACGCCGCGCATTTCGGCGATGATCTTGTTGCCGAACAACTGCGGGAATTCGGCGATGAACAACATCCGCGCCTTCGCCAGCAAACGGCCGTTGAAGCCATTGCGGTGATCGGCGTGGAGGAACAGCGAGCACAATTCCGAGTTGCCGGTCAGGTCGTTGGCGAGGAACAGCGTCGGAATCTCGCGATAGATGTTCAATTCCTGCGAGGCGCTGACCGTCAGGCCGACGCGAAAGTTGTACCAAGGCTCACGCATGCCGACCGCGCCAGCGATAGCTGAAATGCCGACCACGACGCCGTCGTCATCTTCGAGCACGAACAGGTAATCCGCATCACCGCGCCCGGCTTCGCCACTGAAGGTCTTTTCGGCCCAGCCGACCCGATGGGCCAGACGTTCTTCGTTGGCCGGCAAAGTGGTCAGGCCGGTGCCGGTGCTCCGGGCCAGGTCGATCAGAGCGGGTAAATCGCTGCTGCGTACGGGACGAACGATCATGCTATCTCCTCAAACGGGCCGCTCGCGCCACCCGTGAAACTCGCTGCTTTCAGGCATTCTGTTGAGCAAAAAACAGCGGTCAAACCGCTACCAGGCGCACGCTTGCGCCTTCACCGACGCCCAACGCTTCGGCCGCTTCCAGGTCCAGGGTCACCGGTTTGCCGGGCGCGTAATCGAGCTCGAGCAATACCGCGCGGTAATCCTGCAACTGCGCGTTGGCTACCAGGTATTGGCGACCGGCACCTTTGACTGGCTCGCCGATTTTCACCGGGACCACTCGGCTCTGGGCGATCGAACGAATCCCCGAAACGCGCGCGTGCAAGGTCGGGCCGCCGTCGAAGATGTCGATGTAATGATCGGTTTCAAAACCTTCGCGCATCAGGATGTCGAACGTGATCTGCGCGCGCGGGTGCACCTGGCCCATCGCTTCTTGCGCGGTGTCCGGCAGCAGCGGCACGTAGATCGGGTAATGCGGCATCAGTTCGGCGAGGAACGTGCGGCTTTTCAGGCCACACAAACGCTCGGCGGCGGCATAGTTGAGGTCGAAGAAGTTACGCCCGATTGCGTCCCAGAACGGCGAGTCGCCGTTTTCATCGCTGTAACCAACGATTTCGGTAACGACCGAATCGGCAAAACGCTCCGGGTGGCTGGCGACGAACAGCAAGCGCCCACGCGAGTTGAGTTCCGACCACGGCGAACCCACCAGTTCCGGCAGCACGTAGAAGCTGGTCAGCAAGCTGTTGCCGGTCAGGTCGTGGCACTGCGAGAGCACGTGGATCTTGTTGTGGATCTTCAGTTCGCGGGAGGCGTGAACGAAGGTTTCGTTGCGGAAGCTGTAGAACGGCTCGGAATAACCGGCCGAGGCGACGATGGCCGAGCAGCCGACCAGTTTGCCGGTGACGGAATCTTCGAGGACGAAGAAATAGCTCTCTTCACCGTTGAAACTGACTTCAGCGGAAAACGACGCTTCGCTCGCGGCGATCTTGTCGCTCAGGCGTTCAACGTCATCCGGCAAGGAAGTGACACCAATCGGGCTGTCCGCAGCCAGACGCTGTACCTCGCCCAGATCAGCCATTTGCGCGGGGCGCATCACCAGCATGGTGTCACTCCTTTCTCTAACTCTTGTGGGGAAATAAGCCGGCCCCTTGTAGGAGCGAAGCTTGCTCGCGAAGGTGTGTCAGTCGACATCACAGCGACTGACACACCTTCGCGAGCAAGCTTCGCTCCTACAGAAAAGCGGGTCCGGCATAAAATTTTGATCGACGCCTGAATCGTCAGGCGTCGAAAGGTCTATCAGGCTTGTGCCAGTTTCGCCGCAGCGCGTTCGAAACGGTCGAGGCCAGCGTCGATGTCGGCGTCTTCCACCACCAGGCTCGGGGCAAAACGAATCACGTCCGGGCCGGCTTGCAGGATCATCAGGCCTTCACGTTCGGCGGCGTTGAAGATGTCCTTGGCTTTGCCTTTCCACGCATCGTTCAGTACGCAACCGATCAACAGACCCAAGCCACGCACCTGAGTGAACAGGCCGTATTTCTCGCCGATCTGCTCCAGGCGAGCCTTGAACTTGTCGTGCTTGGCGTTGACGCCGCTGAGCACTTCAGGGGTGTTGATCACGTCGATCACTGCTTCAGCGACCGCGCACGCCAGCGGGTTGCCGCCGTAAGTGGTGCCGTGGGTGCCGACCACCAAATGCTTGGCCAACTCTTCAGTGGTCAGCATGGCCGCGATCGGGAAACCGCCGCCCAGGCTTTTCGCGCTGGTGAGGATGTCCGGCGTTACGCCGTAATGCTGGTAGGCGAACAACTTGCCGCTGCGGCCCATGCCGGTCTGCACTTCATCGAACACCAGCAACGCATTGTTCGCGTCGCACAGTTCGCGGGCGCCTTGCAAGTAAGCCAGCTCGGCCGGCAATACACCGCCCTCGCCCTGAATCGGTTCCAGCACCACGGCGCAAGTCTTGTCCGAAACCGCAGCTTTCAGCGCAGCCAGGTCGTTGTAAGGAACGTGGGTGATACCGGTGATTTTCGGACCGAAACCGTCGGAGTATTTCGACTGGCCACCGACGTTGACGGTGAACAGAGTGCGACCGTGGAAGCTGTTCAGCGCGGCGATGATTTCGTACTTCTCGCTGCCGAAACGGTCGAACGCGACGCGACGGGCCAGCTTGAAAGCGGCCTCGTTGGCTTCAGCGCCGGAATTGCAGAAGAACACGCGCTCGGCAAACGTGGCGTCGATCAGCTTGTGCGCCAGGCGCAAGGCCGGCTCATTGGTGAACACGTTGGACACGTGCCACAGCTTGTTCGCTTGTTCGGTCAAGGCACCGACCAGCGCCGGGTGCGCATGGCCCAATACGTTGACGGCAATCCCGCCGGCGAAGTCGATCAGCTCGCGGCCAGACTGGTCCCAAACGCGGGAACCGGCACCACGCACAGGGATGAATGCGGCAGGCGCGTAGTTTGGAACCATTACCTGGTCGAAATCGGCGCGTTGTACCGCAGCGTGCTCAACGGACATCGGAGTCTCCTGAAGAGGAACACCCGCCTGAAACTGGCGAGCGATGAGGGGATTGTAAGGACAGTTTTCAGCCCGGCCTTGCCGCCAAGCGACAACTTCTTATAGCGCCAACCCCGGTTTTAGCCGGGTTTACGGCAATGCGACATATACCGTCGCAATGGCGCAGTTTAAACCGATGCGGCGGACCAGCGGCACCCGCGTGTATTTGAATCGAGGACTTTGTTTGATGTGCGGTAAATATGTACCGCACATGAAAAATGATTGGCGGGTCTGATAGCGAGCTCGACACGCTCAAGGACAGCACCGTGAATTTTTCAAAGGACTTTCGACTCATCCCCCCCGCGCCACTCTGGCCGCAACATCCGGATGAGCATTACGGACATCTGGCCGCGACATTGCCGGCATGGTTGCTCAAGGCCAGCGCCGCTCGCCGTGCCACCCTCGCCGACATGCAACCCAGCGCGATCAGCCAATTCGGCCATGTCACGTCGGCCCAGCACCGCACGCTCAAGCAGTTGAACAGCGCTTACTGGCACGCCCAGAACGCCATCGACCAACGCTTGCAACGACTGCAGAACGCCCGCGAATTTGGCGCGCCACTGCTGCGGGCCGCGCTGAAACAGCAATTCGGCCTGGACCTGGACGTCAACACAACATGGTTGCGCCTGTATATCCCGACCACCACGCCGTGGTTCCCGATCAAGTCAGGAGGCGCGCGCACCTGGACCGTTTCATTGCTGGACGCGGCGTTGCACAACTTTGAACCCGACGAAGCGAAGGACGACGCTTATGCCGCGGAATCGGCCTACACCACCGAGCCTTCGGCGACTGGCCAGTTCGAAGTGCTCCGACACATCAAGCATCGTCTCGGCATCGGCGACTTCGCGCGGCTGTGTCGCGAGCTGGATTTGGGCAAGCAATATCAGGCCTGGCTGGAAGACAATCTCGGCATCAGCAACGGCCTGGTGCGCGCGGTGTTGCAACCGCAGATCAGCGACAGCCACAAGTCTGCGTTGCGCCTGGCCCTCGAACTGGCGCTGATTGCGCAAGAGCCGATGAACAAGGCGACCTACCGCTCGCTGCTCGGGCTGATAGAGGGCGGCCAAAACCCGGTGCTCAATGGCCAACCGCTGCTGTGCCACGACCTGACCATGATGAACGCCCGCCTCACCGGCATTCTGCTGTTCGCGCCGGACCTGGAGCGCCACCGCAACGCTGTCTCGGTGATCGCCTACATTCCCGACGATCCCGAGCAGCCGCTGAAGGAATACCCGTCCAGCGCCGAGTTCATGGCCGACCTGAGCAAGCGCCTGCGCTCAAAAAATTACCAGGCGTTCTTCAGCCGCTTCGTCGCGCATGCGGATCGCGGCTATTTCTTCGCGGATTTGAATAATCGCCTGACCCAAACCACCTGGCATCAACGCGAGCGAGGGGATCCGCTGCCGAGCTGGCGCGAGATACCGGCCGCGCACACCAATCTGCAATTTGCCGCAACGCCCATTCGCGGCAACCTGTGGAATCATCTGCAGCAACGCAAGCTCGACAAGATTCTCAACGACGCGCGAACGCTCGCAGTGTCCACCGCCAATGCCGATCGACAGGCGCGCTGGGAACGTTGGGATTCGTTCACTGGAATTGCCTCGGCGGTGTTGCAAATCGCTGCGTTCGTCGCGCTGCCGTTCGTGCCGTTTCTCGGCGAACTGATGCTGGCCTACACGGCGTATCAGGTGCTCGATGAAACCTTTGAAGGCGTCATCGACTGGGCCGAAGGCCTGACGCAGCAAGCCTTCGCGCACACCATGGGGGTGGTGGAAACACTGGTGCAACTTGGCACGTTCGCCGCCGGTGGCAGCATCGCTGTTGGCGAATTTCGCCAGGTACTGCCGCATACCTGGATCGACTTCATTGATCGCTTCACGCCAGTCAAATCCGCTGGCGGCCAGACCCGTTATTGGGATGGCAACATGAAGCCTTACCAACGATCAGAGACAGCGACGCAGCTGTCACCGAGCGATTTGGGCCTGCGCGAGCACAACGAAAAAAACCTGCTGATACTCGAGGACAACACCTATTCCGTGACAAAAACCAATGGCCGAGGACCGTTCGAGATCGAGCACCCTACCCGGCCCGAGGCCTACAAACCCCGGCTCAAACACAACGGCAATGGCGCCTGGCAGATCGAGCACGAGCAACCGCTGAGCTGGACTCGCGAAAAACTCTTGATGCGCCTCGGCCATCTCGCCGACAGCTTGTCCCTCGCCGAGCGTGAACAAGCCCTGAGCATCAGCGGATATCACGAAAATACCCTGCGCCGAATCCACGTCGACCATGAACCCCTGCCCGCCTTGCTCGCCGATACGCTCAAGCGTTTCAAGATCGACAAGGATCTGCGCACTTTTATAGAACGCCTCGGCAGCGAGCATGCCGACCTCTATCTCAGCGCCGACGCGCCGACGCAATTGCAGCTGTTAACCGAGGACATGCCATGGCCCAGCCATAAAGCGCTGCGCCTGCTCGACAGCAATGGCCAAGTGTCTTGGCAAAGCGACCTGAGCGGCCATCACGGCGCACGCGTGTATGACGTCGCCGAGCCGAATGGCGACGTCCTCAAGGCTTCGCTCGGCTGCTTGAACGAGGCGGAAATAAAGGCCTTGTTCGACGAACCTTTTGGCGATCCGCAGTTAGCACTGGAGGTTCGCACCGGGCAACTTCGCGCTCGGCTGACGCAGATTGCGCAGTCGCGACGCAACACGCTGTTCGAGGCGCGTTACCGGGCTCAGCAAATCAGCGCAGACCCGTTGGCCCAGCACCTCATCGACGCAGTTCCCGGATTGCCCGCCGGCTCGGCGCAAGAACTGTTGCTGAGCGCAAGCGCACGCGAGTTGCAGCAACTGGAACAAGGCGTCGTCGCCCCGCGCCTCAAGGAGTTGGCGCGCTGGACGCAGCAACAGGTGCGAGCGGTGCGCGCCCGCGAAGGTCTGGAGTTGGATTCGGTGGACAATCCGGATGCCGAGCGTTTGGCGGTGCATTCGTTATCGCGCCTGCCGGGCTGGTCGGGCAATGTGCGCATCGAGATCAAACGCTATTCGTTCGATGGCGAAACCATCGACAGCACCGGGCCGCTGACCTCGCCGCGCAAAGTGCTGGTGCAGCTCGAAGATGGGCGCTACCAGCCTTACGACAACGCCGGTGCACAACTGGCGAGCAGCGACGATTTTTACAGCAGCCTGTTAAGTGCATTGCCGGACAGTGAGCGCGAAAATCTCAACCTGCACATCGGCCAGGGTCCGCTGCTCAAACAAAGCATCCGGGAGCACGCGCTCGCCCATGAAGAATTGCAGGCGCTGCTGTCCTCCACGCCCGTACGTAAACCGTCCTACAACCCGAATGTCATGCGCCTGCCGGGCGGCTCAGATGGCTACCGACTCGCGCATCCCGGCGCACCGTCGCTGCAGGAGCGGATTCAAGTGTTGTACCCCTCCTTCACTGAAGAAGAACTCGCGGTATTCACACACAGGTTGCAACAACATCCCTCGGGCGCGCGCGTCGAGCTATCGCGCCTGCACGCGGAATTTATCCGGCTCAGTAGCGACCTCGACATCTGGGCCAACGCCGAGGTAAACGTGCACCCCTTGACCGGCGCCGATTTGAGCCCGGCACAGATAGCTGCAAACAGGAACAACCGGCAGTTGCTCAATAGTGAGTTGCAACGCTGCTGGCGTCGGCAAACCGCGCTCGACGAGGCGACTGCGCAAGCGCCCGATCCGGACTATCTGTTCTCTTTCATTCACCCGATCATTGGCGAGTTGCCCGCGTTCGAGGCCGATTTCAGCCATATCACCCATGTCGTTCTGGAAGGCAATGAGATGACACTGGGCGGCGAAGCGTTCTTGAATCATTTCACCGGCATGCGCCGCTTGGCAGTGCGCGACATTGCTCTGCCAAACCTGCCAGAGGTGATCGCCACCCGACCCGACATGACCCAACTGATCATCAGCAACTGTCGCCTGCGCCTGAGCGCTGAGACGCAGGCAGTCATCGCTGCGCTGAGCAAGATGCGCACGCTGGATCTCTATCGCAATCCCCTGGGACTAAGCTTCAGCGTGGAAGGCATGCCAGCGCTCGAATACCTCGACCTGAATGACTGCCAACTGACCAGCGTACCCGCCGGACTGGCCACGCGCACCGTCCTGCGTGGAGCCATTCTCTCGGACAACGCAATCAGTGAACTGCCTGTCGAACTGTTCGATCTGCCGCCGGAACGGGTCAATCGTTTCGATTTCGGTGACAACCCTTTCTCCGATGCGACCCGCAATCGCATCAAGGCCAACTTCCAGCGCATCCGTCAGGACTTTGGTGTGGTTGCCCCGCAAGCCGATCTGGAACGGGCGGTGGATCTTTATCCGCTGCAGGGCCGCGAAGAGGCGAGTGATTTTGTGTACCGATTGCCCGGCACGCTGGAAACCGGTCGCATCGAACTCACGCGGCTCGAAACCGAATACAGCACGATGGTTAATGCGCTGGCGGCGTGGACCGCCGATGTGCCGGCACTGCATCCAGTGACCCAGCAGCCCTTCACGCCGCTGCAATTGCTGCTGGAGCACAGCACCCGCGACAACTTCAAACGGGAGATCGAAAAAGCCTGGCGCAAAGACCTGGAACTGGACCAGTTCAATAACCCTTTGGACCCGAGCGAGCCTTCATACGAGCTGGATATCGAGATGATCATCATCGGTGACCTGCCGACGCTGACCGCCGACTTCAGCCATGTATCGCATCTGTATCTGGGCAGCGAGGAAGGACTTACGACCGTGGGTGACGGATTCCTGCGCTGTTTCCCCAAACTCAAAACGCTGACCATCCGCGACTATCGAATCGCCACGATCCCGGACAGCGTATTCACCATGGGCCGCTTGCAAACGCTGGAGCTCAGCGATTGCCATATCACCCTTACGCCAAACACCGTGGCGGAACTGGCCGGCATGGAAAATATGGACATCCTCGACCTTAGCGGCAATCCGCTGACGCTGGCGCCCGATGTCAGTCAGATGCCCAACCTGTCGATGCTGATTCTCAACGACACGCTGATCACCGAGCTGCCGCATGGCTTGTTGCAGTTACAAGCGCTCGACGAAGCGAACTTGAGCAACAACGAAATCCGCGACTTGCCCAGCGACCTGCTGGAATTGCCCCGGGACGCGGGAACGGCGATCAACCTGCGCGACAACCCGTTTTCCGAAGAAAGCCTGCAACTCCTGCACGCCTACTTCAAGAAAACCAGAATTGATTTTGGCGTGGAAGCGATCATCGACAGCGCGGAAATGGAGGTGTCCGACTCAGAGGATTCAACCATGGAAGACTGATTTCGCGCCTGCGCCAAACCAGTCTTCAGCCGCGCTCTGAAGGTACTGAAGACAACTCGAACGGGCTGCTGCTGCGCCGCTGGTTGCGATCTTCCCGCGGCGTGGCGCCGAAGAAGTTGCGGTAGGCGCTGGAGAAATGCGGCCCCGAAGAGAAGCCACACGACAGGCCGATCTGGATGATCGACTTGCTGGTTTGCATCAACATTTGCCGGGCCTTGTTCAGGCGCAGTTCCAGGTAGTACTGGCTCGGCACGCGGTTGAGGTATTGCTTGAAGATGCGCTCCAACTGCCGGCGCGACACGCACACGTGTTGGGCGATTTCGTCGGTGGTCAGCGGTTCTTCGATGTTCGCTTCCATCAGCAGCACCGCTTGGGTGAGCTTCGGATGGCTGGAACCGAGGCGGTTTTGCAGCGGAATGCGTTGGCGTTCGCCGCCCTCGCGGATGCGCTCGACCACCAGTTCTTCGGACACGGCACCGGCCAGTTCGGCGCCGTGGTCGCGGGCCAATACGGCCAGCAGCAGGTCGAGTACCGACATGCCGCCGCACGCGGTCAGGCGATCACGATCCCAGTCGAACAAGTGGCTGGTGGCGATGACTTTGGGGAAGCGCTCGGCGAAATCGTCCTGCCAGCGCCAGTGCACGGCAGCGCGGTAACCGTCGAGCAAACCGAGTTGCGCCAACGGGTAAACACCGGCGGACAACCCGCCAATCACGCAACCGGCGCGCACCAGTTGTTTGAGCGAACTGCTGAGCGCCGGGGCCAATGCGGTCGGCGGTTCATCGGCGAGCAAAAACAGTTTCTGGAAGTTTTCGAGCTTGCCGGCCCATGGCTCACCAGGCAATTGCCAGGCGCCTTCGGTCGGCGGTTCGGCCTGTAAAAACGACAGTTCGTAGACAACGTCTGGATGCACACGCTGAGCAACACGCAAGGCCTCCTCAGCCAGCGCAAGCGTCAGAGCTTTAGTGCTGGGCCAAATCAGGAAACCAATTCGATGGGCAGTCATGGCGGGCAATCCGAAACTAAAACAGTGATGAGGCATGGGCCAATGCTAGCCCGTAAATGAACGCAAATCTCGAAACTGGCAGCGATCCCCCGTAGGAGCGAGGCTTGCCCGCGAAGGCGGTGTGTCATTCCAAATGATGTCGACTGACACGGCCTCTTCGCGGGCAAGCCTCGCTCCTACAGGGATTGTGGACCGCCGCCAAATGGCGAAGCATGCACTATCCCGGTGCGCAACGGCACTCTTGATTATTTCAGGCTGCCGGAAAGAAATTGCTGCAAGCGTTCGGACTGTGGATTGACCAGCACTTCACGCGGGTTGCCGCTTTCTTCGACGACGCCTTTGTGCAGGAACACCAACTGGTTCGACACTTCACGGGCGAAGCCCATTTCGTGCGTGACCACAACCATGGTCCGGCCTTCCTGCGCCAGTGCCTGCATGACTTTCAGCACGTCGCCAACCAGTTCCGGGTCGAGCGCCGAGGTCGGTTCGTCGAACAGCATCACCTCAGGTTCCATCGCCAACGCACGGGCGATCGCCACGCGCTGCTGCTCGCCGCCGGACATATGGCCAGGGTAAGCGTCCTTGCGATGCGCCACACCGACCTTGTTCAGGTAGTGCTCGGCCTTCTCGCGCGCTTCAGCCTTGGACATGCCGAGCACGTGGACCGGCGCTTCCATGATGTTTTCCAGCGCGGTCATGTGCGACCACAAGTTGAAATGCTGGAACACCATCGACAGGCGCGAACGCATGCGTTGCAGCTGCTTCGGGTCGGCGGCTTTCAGCGCGCCGTCCTTGTTGGCCACCAGTTTCAGCTCTTCGTTGTTAAGCAGAATCTTGCCCGCGTGCGGCTGCTCGAGCAGGTTGATGCAACGCAGGAAAGTACTTTTGCCGGAGCCACTGGAGCCGATGATGCTGATCACATCGCCAGCCGCCGCTTTCAGGGACACACCCTTGAGCACTTCGTGACTGCCATAGCGTTTATGCAGGTCTTGGACTTCAAGTTTGTACATGCGGTCGGTTCTCACAAAAACAGTCAGTCAGTCGTTGAGCAAGCGCCCGTGACGCAGCGCTTCGCGCCCCGCCACCTTGGCCAGCCAGAAACCGGGTTGGGCATAACGTAGCCGTTCAACGGCAAACAGCACCCCGGACGTACCAGCACAGATCGTGCTGACGCGATCGGATAAAGGATCGATTACTTCAAAAATCTCGTCGCCGGCCTCGACCCACTCACCCGGCTTGCGCAAGAAACTCACCACGCCAGGGTGCGGCGCGAAGAGCAATTCCGTGCCTTCGAACGGCATGCCTTCACAGGCGTCGTGCGCCGGTTTCGGCCATTCGCCGCTGATCAGGCCTTGCTCGGCGAGGAACGCCAGAATGCCTTCGGCGTAAGCCTCAGCCTCGGCGCGACCGGTGTCAGCCTGCCCCCCCAATTCAATCGTCGTCGCCAGACACGCCAGCGGAATCTGCGCGTCCGGGAACAGCCGCGACAAACGCAGCCACGGCAGCGAGCAGGCTTCGTCAAACGAACTGCCGCCGGAATCTTCGGCCAGCAAACCGACCTTGATGTCCAGGTGTGCGGCCAGCGAACGCCATTGCGGCCAATGCTGCGGCAAGGCGTACATGTGCAGCGCGGCTTCGGCGTCGCAGTGCAAATCCAGCACCACGTCAGCGCTGCAGGCGTGGCTGAGCAACACGCGCTGCATGCCTTGCAACTGACTCGCTGCCGGCGGCAATGCGGCGAGCGCATCGCTCATGGCTTGGCGGATCAAACGGATATTGGCGTGCGGATCATCGCCCAGACGCCCGTCCACCGCAGCGGCCACCGGCGCGCTGAGTTCGACGAAATCACGGTTGAAATTCTTGCCGCTGCCGGCCTCGAAACGCCCCTGGTGATTACCTTGGAGCAATTGACCGAGGCCCAGCGGATTGGCCACCGGCACCAGTTCGATCACACCGTTGAGCAAGCCTTGCGCTTCGAGTTCGGTGAGGCGCTTTTTCAGCTCCCACGCGGTGCGCATGCCCGGCAATTCATCGGCGTGCAGGCTGGCCTGAATGTAGGCCTTGCGCTCGCCTTTGCCGAAGCGAAATACCGAAATATGGCGCTCGCTGCCCAAGTGGCTCCACGGCAATGAGTGATCGATACGTTCCATATCAGTGCTTCCGCGGGGCCAGATAGCCCAGCCAGCGGCGCTCGGCCAGTTTGAACAGCTTGACCAGAATGAACGTCAGGCACAGGTAGAACACGCCGGCGGTGATGTACGCCTCGAACGGCAAGTAATACTGGGCGTTGACCGTGCGCGCGGCACCGGTGATGTCGATCAAGGTCACGATCGACGCCAGACTGGTGGTCTGCAACATCATGATCACTTCGTTGCTGTACTGCGGCAACGCCCGGCGCAGGGCCGACGGCAGCAGAATGCGCTTGTACATTTTGTAGCGCGACATGCCCATCGCCCGCGCCGCTTCGATCTCGCCGTTAGGCGTTGCGCGCAAGCTGCCGGCAATGATTTCGGCGGTGTAGGCGCTGGTGTTGATCGCGAACGCCAGGCACGCACAGAACGTGGCGCTGGACAGCCACGGCCACAACACGCTTTCGCGCACGGCTTCGAACTGCGCCAGACCGTAGTAGATCAAAAACAGCTGCACCAGCATCGGCGTGCCGCGAATCACGTAGGTGTACAGCCAGGCGGTCATGTTGACGGCGGCGTTTTTCGAGACGCGCATCAAGCCCAGCGGCAATGCGCACAGCAGCCCGAAGAACAGCGAAATCGCCAGCAGTTTGAGCGTCGTCAGCAAGCCACCGAAGTACAGCGGCAAGGCCTCATAAATGACGTTGTAGTCGAAGATCATAGATCAGCCGCCCTTACGCCTACCGAGTAGCGCTTCTCAAGTTGACGCAATATCAGCAACGAAACACTGGTGATGACCAGGTACATCGCCGCCACTGCGAGGAAGAAGGTGAAAGGTTCGCGGGTGGCATCGGCCGCCTGCTTTGCCTTGAACATCATGTCTTGCAGCCCGACCACCGAAATCAGCGCGGTCGCCTTGGTCAAGACCAGCCAGTTGTTGGTAAAACCCGGTATCGCCAGGCGAATCATCTGCGGCACCAACACCCGGAAAAACACCTGAAAACTGCTCATGCCGTACGCCATGCCGGCTTCGGCCTGGCCCTTGGGGATCGCCATGAACGCGCCACGGAAGGTTTCCGACAGGTACGCACCGAAGATGAAACCGAGGGTGCCGATACCGGCGGCCAACGGGTTCAGGTCGATGTAGTCATCAAAACCGAGCATCGGCGCGACGCGGTTGAGCAGGTCCTGACCACCGTAGAAAATCAGCAGGATCAGCACCAGGTCGGGAATCCCGCGAATCACCGTGGAATACAGGTCGCCCAGCCACGCCAGCCAGCGGATCGGGGACAGACGCAGCGAAACGCCGATCAGGCCCAGAACAATGGCCAGGACCATGGACGACAAGGCGAGCTGAAGCGTCAGCCATGCGCCATCGAGGATGACAGCCCCGTAGCCTTTCAACATGATTCAGGTCCTCGAAAGTTGGGATGAAAAAATGGCGCAAACCGCAGAGATCCTGTTGCTTGCGCCATTTCGGACTTGTCGCCGGGACGTGTTACTTGCCGTAGATATCGAAGGCGAAGTATTTGTCCTGGATTTGCTTGTACTTGCCGTTCTCGCGAATGGCCGTGATCGCGGTGTTGATCTTGTCTTTCAGCGCGTCGTTCTTGCGGACTGCGATACCTACGCCGTCGCCGAAGTATTTGACGTCGGTGAAGGCCGGGCCAACAAACGCGAAACCTTTGCCAGCGTCGGTTTTCAGGAAGCCGTCATCCAGCAGCGTGGCGTCGGCCACGGTGCCATCGAGGCGACCGGCAGCGACGTCGAGGTAGATTTCGTTCTGCGAACCGTAAGGCTTGATTTCAGCACCCAGGGGCGCCAGCACTTCACGGGCAAAACGCTCGTGGATCGAACCACGTTGCACGCCGATGTTTTTGCCTTTCAGCTCAGCCAGGCCTTCGCTGACTTGAGTACCAGCCTTCATCACCAGACGGGCCGGGGTGTTGTAGTACTTGTTGGTGAAGTCGACAGACTTCTTGCGATCTTCAGTGATCGACATGGACGACAGAATCGCGTCGATCTTGCGCACTTTGAGTGCCGGGATCAGACCGTCGAACTCTTGCTCGACCCACACACACTTGACCTGCATCTGCTCGCACAGAGCGTTGCCGATGTCGTAGTCGAAACCAACGATGCTGCCGTCCGGTGCCTTGGAGGCAAACGGAGGGTAAGCCGCTTCGATACCGATCTTCAGGGGTTTTTCATCGGCGAAGGTTGGCAGGGACAGCACGGACAGTGCCAAGGCGCCAAGCAGCACAAGTTTCTTCATCTCGGGACTCCATCGGTAAAGGGCAAAAACGGCAGAGTGAGCAACAGCCCAATATGCGAATGGGTGAAATCGAAAAGCGCTGCTGCGTCATGCAAAACCCACGCTGATTCAGCGCGAGCAACGACGAGCGAGTGATCGGCATTCTAACGACAGGTCCGAAGTCGATATTTCTTCAATGCGACAACTAATTACAGATGCACCGAGAAAGCCACTTGGACACGTTGACAGCCCTGCAAATTCATGCAGGAGCAAAAGATTGTAAACCGATCTATGCTGCAAATTGCGGGCCTATTATTGGCAAACCCTTCTAATCCGGCAAGTACAGCGTGGTGTCTTATTTTTCACCCGCGGTTTAGACGCTCTGAAACAGGGCTGCGCGTTTCCCAATGCCCCGGATTCGTGCGGGCGGTTACACATTCAGACACATTCATCGGTGGCGGTAACAGTAGGAAAAGGCCTACGAGTGAAGCCGATAATTATTGGACGTTGTTGATGTGGTGCCTGACAGGTCGCTATCGCGAGCAAGCTCGCTCCCACAAGGGATCTGCGCCCGGCACGGATTTTATGTTCGCTGAGGATCAGCTGTGGGAGCGAGCTTGCTCGCAATGAGGCCCGCACAACCTCCCCAAGAACCCCAGCCAATAAAAAGCCCCGCCAGATAACACCTGGCAGGGCTTCAACACATCAAAACAGCTGCTTACGCGACGTTCATCGTTTTATGCGTATCAATCAAATGCTGCACCACGCCCGGATCCGCCAGCGTCGAAATATCGCCCAAGCCGTCATATTCGGCAGTCGCGATCTTGCGCAGAATCCGCCGCATGATCTTGCCGGAACGGGTTTTCGGCAGCCCCGGCGCCCACTGGATCACGTCCGGCGAAGCAATCGGGCCAATCTCTTTGCGCACCCAGTTTTTCAGTTCCAGACGCAGTTGCTCGCTCGGCTCTTCGCCGCCGATCAACGTGACGTAGACATAAATGCCCTGCCCCTTGATGTCGTGCGGCACGCCGACCACCGCCGCCTCGGCGACTTTCGGGTGCGCAACCATCGCGCTTTCGATTTCGGCCGTGCCCATGCGGTGCCCGGAAACGTTCAGCACGTCATCCACGCGACCGGTGATCCAGTAATAACCATCCTCGTCACGGCGCGCACCGTCACCGGTGAAATACATGCCACGGAAGGTCTTGAAGTAAGTGTCGACAAAACGGTCATGGTCGCCATACAGCGTGCGCGCCTGGCCCGGCCACGAATCCAGAATCACCAGGTTGCCCTCAACGGCGCCTTCCAGAATATTACCCAGGTTGTCCACCAGTGCCGGCACCACGCCGAAGAACGGACGAGCAGCCGAACCAGGTTTCAAGCCATGGGCACCCGGCAGCGGGCTCATCATGTTGCCGCCGGTTTCGGTCTGCCACCAGGTGTCGACGATCGGGCAGCGCGACTGGCCGACCTTCTTGTAGTACCAATCCCAGGCTTCCGGGTTGATTGGCTCACCCACTGAACCCAGCAGGCGCAGGCTGCTGCCGTCAGCGCCTTCGACTGCAGCGTTACCCGCCGCCATCATCGCGCGGATCGCCGTAGGTGCGGTGTAGAGGATGTTGACCTTGTGCTTGTCGACGATCTTCGCCACCCGGGTGATGTCCGGATAGTTCGGCACACCTTCGAACAGCACGGTAGTCGCGCCATTGGCCAGCGGGCCATAGACGATATAGGTGTGGCCGGTGACCCAGCCGACGTCGGCGGTGCACCAGTAGATTTCACCCGGGCGGTAGTCGAACACGCGCTCGTGGGTCATGGCCGCATACAGCAGGTAACCGCCAGTGGTGTGTTGCACGCCTTTCGGTTTGCCGGTAGAACCGGAGGTGTAAAGGATGAACAGCGCTTCTTCGGCGCCCATCTCTTTCGGCGCGCAAACGCTGCCCGCCACTTTCATCAGGTCTTCGTACCAGATGTCGCGATGCTGGTTCCACTTGATGTCGCCACCGGTGCGCTTGCAGACGATGACTTTCTGAATGCTGCTGGTTTCCGGGTTGGTCAGCGCGTCGTCGACATTGGTCTTCAGCGGTATCTTCTTGCCGGCACGAACGCCTTCATCGGCCGTAATCACTACTTTGGACCGGCAATCAATAATCCGCCCCGCCAGCGCTTCCGGCGAGAAACCACCGAACACCACCGAGTGAATCGCGCCGATCCGGGTACAGGCCAGCATGGCGACCACGGCTTCGGGAATCATCGGCATATAGATAGTCACCACGTCGCCGCGATGCACATCCTGGCCGCGCAAGGCGTTGGCGAACTTGCAGACTTGCTCGTGCAGTTCGCGGTAGGTGATGTTGCGGCTCTCGGACGGGTCATCCCCTTCCCAGATAATCGCGATTTGATCGCCGCGCTCTTCCAGATGGCGGTCGAGGCAGTTGTAGGAAACGTTCAGTGTGCCGTCGGCAAACCATTTGATGTCGACGTGGTGATCGTCGAAGGAAGTCTGTTTCACCGTGGTGAAAGGCTTGATCCAGTCGAGACGCTGAGCTTGTTCGCGCCAGAAGCCGTCCGGGTTGACGACCGACTGCTGGTACATGGCCTTATAGGTGGCCTCGTCAGTCAGCGTATTGGCTGCTACCTCGGGACGAACGGGATACAAAGAAGCCGCACTCATCTTTCTTACCTCGGTGGAATAGTTGTTTTTGTATGACCCTGTTGTAGCCGGGCCGGGCCTATAGAACCATTCGACGATGGTAGTAACAAGCCCCTGCAAACCGTGGTGAATACCTCGCGAAATCCGCAAAACCCCTGCATTCACTGGCGCGAAACCCCGCGCCGGGACCTGCGACTTTCTGACTTATTACTGATTGTTACGGGAATTGCGAAAGGTGTTTATCAAAAGCACGGGTATATGAATCCGACCCTCACGCCTAAAATCAGCCTCGCCAACAAGGCAAACCTGATTAACCAAGTTGCAGCCCCCACGAAGGCAGTTAATCAAAAAACCAAGTACTGAAGTTCCACACGCAATCCCAAAAAGATTGCGTGACCCCACTCGACCTCAGAAAGGTAAATTTGAAATGAAAGCTTTATTAGTTCTGGCCCTCAGCAGCATGTGCTTAACCGCCATGGCAGACGAGGCCCCGACTGATGTCGCGCAGCAACAACCGGTGGAAGAGCAATACACTTACTCCACCCATCTGGACATCGCCAACGTTGTGTCCATGAGCGAAATCCCGAACGTCTGTGAAGTTGTCCCGATGAAAATGGAATACGACGATTCCAAAGGTCAGCGCCACATCCTGCGTTACAGCGTTATGGGCAACGGCTGCTCTAACGGCTGATCTCCCGCACTTCCCCTCTAAACGGTTCGACCCAACTGCCCGCTCTATTGGGTAGCTGAAGCGCCGAACCGTATAGATCGAATAATACGATTGTTTAGTGCGATTATTTGCGCTTTTTAATCAAATTCATTGGCGTAGTATCACTTCCACACCCAAGGCACAAAACGCCAACGAACCTGGAGCTACCACCATGAAAACCAAACTGATCCTCGCCCTGACCCTTTCCGTACTGGCCGGCAGCGCTTTCGCCGCTGATGGTTTTGACCGCACCGGCTCGGCAGTCGCTGCAGATGGTTACGATCGCACCGGTTCCGCCACAGTTGCTGAAGATGGCTACGATCGCACCGGCTCGGCTACCGTCGCTGAAGATGGCTACGACAAAACCGGTTCGGCGACCTTCGCGGCTGATGGTTTCGAACGCACCAACTCGGCCACTTTCAGCTGACATTTGGCTGATTAGCCTTCGCCCGACTTCGGTCGGGCTCAGTTGTGTCTGAGGGCATCGAAAAGCCTCGCAAAACACAACATATAGTGAAAAAGCGCTTTTCTGGCTGTTTTTTGACCAAAAATACGCCTCGCCAAAAATTAGCAAAAAAAAATCTTCGCAGTCGATCCCCAGTCAAAGCCCTGTAAACCCTCGCTCCGACGCAAATACCCGCCCTCGCCTACCGTTCTCAGCGCCGATTCGTCGCACCACACGCCGGATTTTTTCCCTATAATGCGGCCTCAAACGGGCCTGCAATATTCCCTTACAGGGACAGGCGGGCATCCGAAGCCCAGGCAGACGCTTTTCACGTTTCTGCGCACCGAGGCGGCTTCGGGTTTTCCGTACAAAATTCTGTTTGATGCCTGCGTATAGCTGCTGCAAAAAACGATTCCTTAAGATCCAACGCGGTCAGTACGACCGTGTGAAAAACCATCACACGGGCAACTGGCCCTCACGCAGGAGACGACACGTCATGCTGAGCTGGGACGAATTCGACAAAGAAGACACGGGCGAAGTAGCGGTAAAAGGCGCAAACGCCGGCCACGCGACTGAAGCCAACATGGACCGCCTCGACACCGCCGGTGGCGTCGCCGCCCAAGAAGCGCGTGCCGTGACCGCGTCCGACTCCGCCGCGATCGCGCGTGCCAAGGCTGCCTTGGACAACCTCGACGTCGCTGAAGGTCTGGCTGAACTCGAAGGCGCTTCCGCCCGTGTCGCTGTCGACGAAAAGCGCATGATCAACTGCCGCGCCGACCTCAACCAACTCGTGCCATTCAAGTACGACTGGGCCTGGCAGAAATATCTGGACGGTTGCGCAAACCACTGGATGCCGCAAGAAGTCAACATGACCGCCGACATCGCCCTCTGGAAAGACCCGGAAGGCCTGACCGACGACGAGCGCCGCATCGTCATGCGCAACCTGGGCTTCTTCTCCACCGCCGACTCGCTGGTTGCCAACAACCTGGTCCTGGCCGTGTACCGCCTGATCACCAACCCGGAATGCCGCCAGTACATCCTGCGCCAGGCCTTCGAAGAGGCGATCCACACCCACGCCTACCAATACTGCATCGAATCGTTGGCCATGGATGAAGGCGAGATCTTCAACATGTACCACGAGATCCCATCGGTCGCGAAAAAAGCCACTTGGGGCCTCAAGTACACCCGCTCGATCTCCGATCCGAAGTTCGAAACCGGCACCGTCGAAACCGACAAAGAACTGCTGCGCAACCTGATCGCCTACTACTGCGTTCTGGAAGGCATCTTCTTCTACTGCGGCTTCACCCAAATCCTCTCCATGGGCCGTCGCAACAAAATGACCGGCGTCGCCGAGCAGTTCCAATACATCCTGCGCGACGAATCCATGCACCTGAACTTCGGCATCGACGTGATCAACCAGATCAAAATCGAAAACCCGCACTTGTGGGATGCCGAAATGAAGGAAGAAGCTTCGCAGATGATTCTGCAAGGCACTCAGCTCGAGATCGAATACGCGCGCGACACCATGCCTCGCGGGGTATTGGGGATGAACGCGGCGATGATGGAGGACTACCTCAAGTTCATCGCTAACCGTCGCCTGTCGCAGATTGGCTTGAAGGAAGAGTATCCAGGAACGACTAACCCGTTCCCTTGGATGAGCGAGATTATGGACTTGAAGAAAGAGAAGAACTTCTTTGAGACTCGGGTTATTGAGTATCAGACTGGTGGGGCTTTGAGCTGGGATTGATTCCTGGAGCTAGCCGCGATTTAACGATTTAGAGTTGTAAATCGACAAGTCGAAAACCTGAAAGCCCCGATGTTATCGGGGCTTTTTATTGCCTGGAATAAACCTTAGCCGCCCCTACGTCACTTTGTTAAAACTCCTACAGCACCCATGCCCCTTTCCTGATTGATGCCCGGTCCATGCACCTCTAAGCTCAATGCAGGTGCCTAAGAAACGCCCAACGTAGAAGCAGAATTGTTCGCACAGATCTTCGGGATGTCGTTAAGACAAATCCGTGGCCCTGTGCAAAGACACTGCTCGTTGGGATTTCTTATATCCTCTACGTCGGGTTATGGCATTCCCATTTATTCGTAGAGGTAATCAATATGCGCACACAAAAATCGCTCAGATCCTCCCTATCTGCGGAGTGCGATCATGCTTGATCCGTACATTCCCACGGTGTTCAACCGTCATAACCTCCACCTCAACGCCCTCCTCCTGGAAAACCAACCGTGGTTTTGTGCCCGCGATCTAGGTCGTTTAATGGGTTTCCATTTGAATGATCGGATGGTCAGCAAATTGGACGAAGATCAGCGGCACACGCTGTTGATTGAGTATCACGGCCAACCTGAAAAGCGATTGATGCTTAGCGAGTCCGGCGTGTACGCGCTGCTCGTCTATCACTACGTTCCGGGAAATCGGCTGTTGCGGGAGTGGCTAACCCATCAAGTGGTGCCAGCCTTGCGTGATGCCGGGCAATCAAAGAATTCCGATCAACCCATGTTGAGTTTGCTGGATTGGCCGGAGATGTCGTTGAGTCTGTTGCATTGGCAGGATGAAGGTTGGATTCGACTTCGGGACATGCCTTATCTATTGCTTAACCGCACGCGGCGGCGGGTAACGGTGGCTAAGCCTTGGTGGCGCAAAGTTACGGAGGTGTTTCAATCTTCGAAACAGTCGGTTGGATAGGGTGACGCGTGTGTAGGACCAGTCGCGGGATTCGTCGGTATTGTTTGTAGGAATTTTCGTAGACGTCGTAATGGCCACTCAGTATCGTCCGAGGGTTTTCAACCCTCGGCGATTGTATGGACACTCCAAAAGAAAGAACCGGCTGGGATGACCTTGAGCTAGAAGCTTCGGTTGATGCCTACCTAAAGATGCTGACTCTCGAATTGGCCAATCAACCGATAAAAAAGGCCGACGAGAATCGTCTTTTGCGTGAAGGAGCTTTGAGCAAGCGCAGCGCTTCCTCAGTTGAGTACCGAATGCAGAACATTTCCGCCGTAATGGCGCAAATGGGGCTGAAGCATATTGTTGGTTATGTACCTGCAAAGAACGTCGGCACCGGAATCAGCAACCGGGTCCGAAAAATACTCGCTGAGAAGAATATCGACCGCTTCCGTGTTACAGCCGAGCCAGCGAACCAGCAAGTTACTTATCGGCTATTCGAGGCTGCCCCACTTAATGCTGACGACGTGCCGGAAGGAATTCTGAATCCCACACAGACCAGCACCGCAACGATTAGGTATGCGCGCGCGAAGAAGATTTCCGATTGGATATTGAAACAATCCGAAGGTCGCTGCGAAGGATGCAAGCAAAACGCTCCTTTTCTACGCTCTGACGGATTGCCTTACCTCGAAGTCCATCATGTTAAACATTTGGCCAAGCACGGCTCGGATCGTCCGAAGAACGCCGTGGCGTTATGTCCTAATTGTCATCGACGTTGCCACTACTCAAGCGATAGGGATGAATTTACCGCGTGGCTTTATGACAACATTGCCCGGCTGAGACGTGAGTAATCGAGGTGAATGGGATTCGTGGCGAGGGGGTTTACCCCCGTTCGGCTGCGAAGCAGTCGTTAATCCTCACAACTAGGTTTGTCTGATTCACCGCGTTTGCTAGGTTTGGGGCTGCTGCGCAGCCCAACGGGGGTAAACCACCCCGCCACAGGTTTGTGCCTGGCTTAGCCGATGCGTTGATGCAGGCAGTCGCGAGCAAGCTCGCTCCCACAGGTTTGGTGTGTTGCCGCAGGTTTTGCATTGTTTTGAAAACAGTCAGTGCAACCCGTCGCGCCTCCCGCTATTAATACCCTCCCCCACTCAAGGACCCGAGCCCGCCATGAAATTCGATCTCGCCTACTGCCTCAGTCTCGACGACAAGCTGTCGATCTATGACGTGCGCGATCTCAATTTCGACGAGACCATGGAGTTCGATTCCGCCAAGGAACACTTCCAATGTCCCAATGACGCCTGCCGGGCGGCGTTTGATGCGGCGAATGTGCTGACCACGTTTAACGCCAAAAACGTGAATTACGTTCGCACCCCGCACTTCAAGAACACGCCGAGCACGCGGCATGTCGCGGATTGTCCTTATGTGAGTCTGAAAACGCCGGCGTCGGGCGTTGAGGCCGAAGGCGCGGAAACGGATGACAGCCGCGAGGAGCATTTCCCCTCGGAATTGTTACTGACTCGGCGCGAATACGTGCGCAAGCCGTCGAGCCCGGCAGTGGCGGCGGATGTGGTGCGCGATGATCCTAAACCATCGCTCGCGAACACTAGCGTCGAGCATCCGAGCCGGGAGACTGCGCCGGACAAGACCAGTATCTTCGCCCATCCGGTGGAGTGCTTCGTGTCGAACTTCGAGGACAAGGAGTTGCTCAAGCGCATGCCGCTGAAGATTGGCGAGCACACGGCGCCTTATGGTTCTTTCTTCAAGAAGATTGAATACCTGACCGACAACAAGGGGCTGATTTACTGGGGCAAGATCAAGGAGATCAAGGATTACACCCAGAGCTTCCGCATCGATTTCGAACAGAAAGTGTGGTTCAAGCAAACGGACGAGGCGAAGAAGAAGCCTTACTCAGTGAATGTTTACTTGAGCAAGAAGCTGGTCGACAACTACCGCAAGCGCAAGGCGTTCCTCGAAGAGATCAAGCACGCTATCGACAGCGGAAAGGAGTTGTTCTGTTTCTTCTATGGCGTCACGCCGGAGTTGAAGCAAGTCCCGAGCAAGAAAAACCCCGAACAGACGTTCGGGGTGTTCAGTGCGAATATTGAGAACCTTGATCACTTTATCGTGCGGGAAGCGCCGGGGTTGGCGGATAAGTAGCGTTTGCCTCAAGGCAACTGCAGCGCGGCACTGCCGGGGTGTTGTCGGATGAGTTCGTAAGGCAGCACGCTGAACTCCGTGTAGCGGCACATCGAGGAAATATGCGGGAAGGACGGCACTAACTTGATGCCACTTTCGGTGAAGTACCAGGATGGGAATTTCCAAGGTTGTTCGTCGCCGTAGATGCAGCCGTCTTCGCGTTCAGTGGTGGTTTTCATCTGGTCGGGATAGAGCGCGCTGAGTTGCTGCAACAACCACGGAGCCAAGGTTTCGGTGCGGTATTTGGAGTAGGTTTCGTACGACTCGGAAGATGGCATGACGTCGTTGTACTGACGTTCATAGTGCAGGGGTCTGCCCTGCCCCAGCCACAACACGTCTTCAAGGGTCAGAGTATTGCCGTTACTAGCATCGAGATTGAGTGGCATATCGTTTTCATCGGTGTAGGCGCCGCCGCAACTGTACTCGGTGGCAATGCTCACGCTGAGGGTCGACGGTCCTATCCACAGCGGTTCCACCGTCTGCGCGTAGAACGTCTCGCCGCCACTGGCCACACAATCGAACTTGCCTGCCACTTCCTGCCACAGCCGCCCCATTAGCTGTTGATTGATGCGCTGACGCTGTGCGGCGGTGTAACCCGACACCACTTCAAACAAGGTCGTCTCGGATCCAGGCTCGATCCACCATTGCAACGCGTGGCCCATGAAGTTTTCGGTCTTACCCTTCCTGAGTTTCAGGCCTTGCAGGCGCAGGTATTCGTAGGGCGACTGGTCGCGCAGGGTGACGAGGAAAGGCACGGTGTCGGCAGGCGCAGGGGCGATCCGGGCTTGCTGCAAGTCAACTTTCAGGACCTTGCCTTCAGGGCTGCGCCACTCGCCGTACCAACCATCCGCTTTGGGCTGAAGACGAATAGTTGGACGGAGCGCGTCCTGAGGATCCCGCGGCGCTGACTCATCAAGCACCAGTGTCTCTCCTTCCTTTTTGCCAATGAGCATCAAATCCTTGCGGTACTTTTGATAAAAGTAACGGCCGCCCACGTCTTCGCTATCAGTGTTTACTTCCAGCACGATCGGCGTTTTTCCGAGGGTGCCGATGTACACGTGTTTGCCACTTTCGGCCCACAGCGGAGTTGAAAACGCGGCGCACATAAACATGACGACGCCGGTTAAGCGACGCTTTCCTTGGCACATCAAATCATTCCTTGGGTAAATGGGAGTAAAGAGTCTCAAGGCAATTGCAGCGCCACACCACCGGGGTGTTGTTTGACGAGGCTGTACGGCAAGACACTCCAGGCAGTATCTCGGCACACCGCAGCCGCATGGATGAAAGACGGTTCCAACTTCAGACCGTTTTCGGTGAAGTGCCAAAGTGGGTAACCCCAGGGCTGATCATCGTTATAGATGCAATCGCCCTCTTCCATAGCAGGCTTGATCGTCATTTCTTTGGGATAACGCTTGAGCAGTTGCGCCACCAGCCACGGGGCCAGCTCTTGAGTGCGGTATTCGGAATAGGTTGGATATGGCTGGGATGAATATTCATCCGTGCCTTCTTCGAAATGCGCCGGTTTGCCTTGGCCCACCCACAGCACATCATCAAGCGTCAGGACTCTGCCTGTCTTGGCATCGAAGTTGAGCGTTTCATTGTCTTGATTGGGATGAAGGCCGCCGCAGTAGAAGTCGGTAGAGGTGAAAGCACTCATGACTGACTGTGACATAAACACAGGTTGACTCGTTTGGGAGTAGGAGCCCGGACGGCCATCGACCGTGCAACCCAACGTATCGCCGACGCCTTGCCACAACCGCGCCATCAAGCGCTGATTAATGCGTTGACGTACTTGCACGGAATAGCCCGAAACCACTTCAAACAGTTGAACGCCCGACAACGGCTCACTCCACCATTGCAGCGTATATCCCATAAAGTTTTCGGTCTGGCCCTTGCTGAGTTTCAGGCCTTGCAGGCGCAGGAACTCATAGGGGAATTTTTCATGAAGCTGAGTCAGGTAGGGCAAGGTATCGCCGGTTAATGGCGCTAGTCTGGCTGGCTGCAGTTCTACTTTGAGAACTTTGCCCTTGGCGTTGGTCCACTCGCCCGACCATCCTTGCGGTTTTAGTTGCAGGCGAAAGATGGGACGATACTCATCCTCATCCCCGCCCTCACTCATTACAAGCAACTCACCTTCCCTCGTACCACTAAGAATCAGATCTTGCCGGTACTTTTGGTAGAAGTAGCGCCCCTCCCCAGAGTTGAGATTCACCTCCAGCACAATCGGCATTTTGCCCAGGTTTCCGGTGTAGACCTGGGTGTCGCTGTCGGCCCAGAGCACGTGCGAAAACGTTGAGCAAATCAGCGCGACAACACCAGTCAAACGACACAATCCCTTGAACATCATTCCATCCTTGCCTTAACAGGTGTGAGCAGCCTCAGGGCAACTGCACCGCCACGCCACCAGGATTCTGCTTGATAACCGCATAAGGCAAAACGCTCCAGTCGACAAACGCACATGGCGCGTCCGCGTGGGAGAAAGAAGGTCCGAACTTGATGCCGTTTTTAGCGAAGTACCAGGTCGGGTAATCCCAATGGTCTTGCTCGCCGTAAGTGCAGTTGTCGTCGGGGATTGGCTGCATCTCTTCGGGGTAGAGCTGACGTAATTGCGCAACCAGCCAAGGGGCGAATTCGTTGTTGCGGTATTCCGAATACGCGGCGTAAATTTCGGCGGATTGTTCGCTATTGCGCTCTTCGTAATGCAGCGGCTTGCCCTGCCCCACCCACAGCACATCTTCGAGCGTTACAGGTTTGCCGTTTTGCGCATCGATATTGATGTAGGCGTCGCTGTAATCCGGGTGTGCGCCGCCGCAATAAGCCTCGGTGCCCACGCTGACGCTGATGACTTTGGGCGTGATCAACAGCGGTTTGACCGTTTGCACATAGTAGGCTCCGCCACCCGCCGAGAAGCAGCCGTAATACTCGACGACTTCTTCCCACAAACGTCCCAACAGCAACTTGTTGATGCGATCACGTACTTCGGGGGTGTAGCCCGAAACGATCTCGAAGAAAGCGGTTTTAGTTTGCGGCTCGCTCCACCATTGCAGCGAATAACCTTCGAAGGTTTGGGTCTTTCCCTGTTTGAGCTTCATGCCCTGCAGACGCAGGTACTCGTAGGGCTCGGCGTCGTAGAGTTTGGCGAGATAGGGCAGCGTGCCTGTCGATAGAACTGGGAGTTCAGCTTCCGTCAGTTCTATCTTCAGCGTTTTACCTTGGTCGTTACTCCACTCGCCCCACGCTTTACCAGATTCGATATTCAGATGAATTTGCGGTAGCGGCTTTTCATCACCGTAAGGTTGTTCGCCTTCATTCAGCACCAGCGTCGCGCCCTGCATAACACCGCTCAGGGCGATGTCTTTGCGGTACTTCTGATAGAAGTAGCGGCCACTGATGTTGGTTGGCGCGGCCGTTTGCACTTCCATGACGATCGGCATCTTGCCCAGCGTACCGGTAAAAATGCGTCGTCCTTCGCCAGCGTGGGCGCTGGAGCACAACATGACTGCCAACATAACTAACGACGTGGCAACTGGCGCCCCGCGCAACAATCCCTTGAGCATCGACCTATCCCTGATATGAGTTGGAGCAACACCGGCCGAAGCATCGGCGGCGCTCTTTGAGCGCGGCGGATTATGGCGGGGTTAGTTGAAGGAATCGAGGGGAAAACTGGCTAGCGCTTCGGTCCAGCTAAAGATCAACATCGATGGCCCTCAAGTGTCAGGTGCACTTAATTGACCCACATACCCAGCATCACTAAAAGCAGCAACCCGATGTAGACCCACGCATGCACGCGATCCGGTATCCGCCCGATCCAAGGCGTAGCCAGCCTCATGCCGATGATCGATCCAGCCGCCAATATCGCAAACGCCAACACATCCACATACCCCACAAACCACGGCCCCAGATCAAACTCGGTAAACCCGGCCATCGCCATGTAAGTCAGCGTCCCGGCCAGGGCTACGGGCAAACTCAGTGGGTTGGCCATGGACGTGGCTTGCGACATGCTCAGACCGGATCGCCGCAACAATGGCACGGTCATGACACTGCCGCCCACGCCGAGAAAGGTTGCGATGGCGCCGATTCCTACACCAGACACCGCCACTTTCCCCAATCGGCGTGGGACTTCGTTACCCGAGTGTGTGAGAAAACCGCGCCGGAACAGGCAGTCCAGAATCGTAATGCCCAGATAGACGATGAAGGCATAGCGAATCACCTCACCATTGGCCCACATCGCCGCGACGGCGCCGACAATCGCGCCCAACCCGATGTACCCACCCAGCGGCCACAGGTAATGGCGAATCAGACTACCGGCGCGGTGGTGTTTTCCGGTGGCGAGCAGTGCGTTTACGATCATCACGCAGGTCGAAGTCGCCACGGCGATGTGCATTGCCGATTGACCGATGGGGTCATCGGCGCCGTGACTGGCTATAAGCATCCGATACAGCAATGGCACTACGACGAAGCCGCCGCCGAAGCCGAACAGCACGGCGGTGATGCCGGTCATGCAGCCGAAAAGTGTCAGTAGAAGGTAGAACATCGCGCAGCGTCCAATGGTGGGAAGCGGTCGACGATAAAGTGGTGCCGCTTGGCCTGCTTCAGCAAGTCAGCCAATAATGTTCGCGTTTACGCCAACTGCTGGATATCGCCTGATGCGCAATGTTTCGATCAATCTGCTGGACGACACGCCGCGGCCGGTGGTGGCGATCGGTACGGATTATTCCCACGGACATGTGTTGCCCCTTCATACACACCGAAGGGCGCAACTCCTGTATGGCGCCACCGGGGTGATGCAGGTCAGCACCCACGACGGCAATTGGGTGGTGCCGCCGCAACGGGCAGTGTGGATTCCGGCCGGGGTAGCTCATGAGGTGGTGATGCTTGGGGTGAGTACACGGAGTTTGTACATTGAGCCGACGGCGGTTGATTTGGGCAGTCGCTGCCAGGTCATCAGTGTGTCGCCGCTGATGCGGCATTTGTTGATGGCGGCGGCGGAGGTTCCGCTGGCCTACGATGAGGCCGGCCGCGACGGTGTGCTGATGGAATTGTTGCTGCATGAGCTGGCTCGTAGCGCGCATTTGCCGTTGCACATTCCGCTACCTGTTGAAGGGCGATTGCTCGGGTTGTGTCAGACGTTTCTCCAGCAGCCCAATATCCATCAAGCGCCGCAGCACTGGGCCGATCAGTTGCACATCAGCCTGCGCACCTTTAATCGCCTGTTCCGCCAACAGACCGGCTTGAGTTTTAGCCAATGGCTCCAGCAAGCCTGTGTGGTGCTGGCCCTGGCGCGGCTGGCGGAGGGGACGCCGGTGACGCGGATCGCCGTGGACTTCGGCTACGACAGCCCGGCGGCGTTCTCGACGATGTTTCGCCGAGTACTGGGGCAGGCACCGTCCGTCTGGATGGATGCGGCGAAATAGCACAAATCAAAAAATGCATTTGATCCGGGATCAAAACAACTGTACAAAAACACAGTACATTTTGACTCAGCACTCTCGAGCCCGGAGAACACCATGGCCTCTTCTGCGATGAAAATCACTTTGGAACGTATCGCCCTTTTTCAATTCACCCCGGCCCACAGCGCTCAAGCCCGAGCAATGCTGGGTTGGAGCGTTGACGAGCTGTCCCGCGAATCCGGGGTTTCGGTGCAGGCCATCGAGCGTTTCGAGGCCAACCGCGATGTGTTGGATGTCACACGGCTGGCGCTCGCGTATCGGTTTGAATCGGAAGGCCTGGTGTTTTTCCCGGGGTTTGCTCCGGGGCGGGGGATGAACGTCAGAGGCTCGACGCCAGACCCGATGGCGCGCGCCGATTATGCGATGGTTGAGTAGTCATCCGAATGGGGCCGCTGCTCTGTACAGCGGCCCGGCGGCTGACACCCAGGACTTTCAGGCGGTCACCTGATCTTCAGCGCTTTCCAGATCCAACCACCACTGGTTGCTACGCTGCGGATATTTGACGTTGAACGCTTCGCCCATCTGCGGCGTGGTAATCGACACACTGCGCTCCCAGGCCAGCGCCAGGATGCGGTCGAACGGTTCGTACCAGGCGTGCATCGACAGGTCGAAGGTGCCGTTGTGAATCGGCAGCAACCAGCGGCCTTTCAGATCGATGTGTGCTTGCAGGGTTTGTTCGGGTTGCATGTGCACGTGTGGCCATTCGACGTTGTAGGCGCCGGTTTCCATCAGCGTCAGGTCGAACGGGCCGTACTGTTCGCCGATGCGTTTGAAGCCGTCGAAGTAGCCGGTATCGCCGCTGAAGAAGATTCGTGTCTCGGCGTCGATCATCACCCACGACGCCCACAGCGTGCTGTTGCCATCGAACAAGCCGCGCCCGGAAAAGTGCTGCGACGGCGTGGCGATAAATTCGATGCCATCGACTTCCGTGCCCTGCCACCAGTCGAGTTGGCGCACTTTGGCGGCATCGATGCCCCATTTGATCAGGGTGTCGCCCACGCCCAGCGGGGTCAGGAAGTAGTTGGTTTTGTCCGCCAGTTTGAGCACCGCGTGGTGGTCGAGATGGTCGTAGTGATCGTGGGAGAGGATCACCGCTTCGATCGGCGGCAATTCTTCCAGGCTGATTGGCGGTTGGTGAAAACGCTTGGGGCCGGCCCATTGCACTGGCGAGGCGCGCTCGGCGAACACCGGGTCGGTGATCCAGAACTTGTCGCGCAATTTCAGTAACACGGTCGAGTGGCCGAGGCGGTAGACGCTGTGATTGGGCGCCGCGAGCAACGCGGCGCGGGTCAGTGTTTGCACCGGGACGGCTGCGCTCGGTCGGGTGTTGCGCGGTTTGTGGAAGATCATGTTCCACATGATCCGCAGCATTTTGCGCAAGCCTTCGCGCTGCACCGGCGCGTGGTTGCGGAAATGTCCTTCGACCTGACGGGACGCTTCAGGCGTAGGCGCTTTGTCCGCAGAGGAAGTTGAAGTGACCATGGCTGAATGACTCCAGAGAACCGCTTGAAGGACGGTTTCGCTTTGTGGCAATAAAATGGCCAAGGCACGCACGCATCAGCCGAAGACGCTATTTGTCACGGTGCAGGATTAAGGAAACATTACACTGCACAGTGTAGTTTCAAGGTTGCATCAAAGCCGCGCACAAGTAAACTGCCGAGTGTAATTCTCTCCTTCCTTCTGCCGAAGCCAATTTATGACAGCTCCACAGCGCCTCACCGACCGTAAACGCGAAGCGATAATCCAGGCGGCGATTGCCGAATTCCGTGCCAACGGTTTCGACATCACCAGCATGGACAAGATCGCCGCCACCGCCGACGTGTCGAAGCGCACGGTGTACAACCACTTCCCCAGCAAGGAAGAATTGTTCGCCGAAATCCTCAATCAGTTGTGGGCGCGGGTGACAGCCGAACAGGAAACGCCCTACAGCCCGGATCAGCCGCTGCGCGATCAATTGCGCCAGATCCTGATGGCGAAAGTGCAGATGATGGGCGACGACAACTTCCTCGATCTGGCGCGCGTGGCAATAGCCGCGACCATCCATTCCCCCGAACGCGCGCAGAACATGATCACGCGCATGGGCGAACGCGAAGAAGGCCTGACCTTGTGGATTCGTGCCGCCCAGGCCGATGGCCGCTTGAAAGCGGTGGCGCCGGAGTTCGCCGCCCAGCAGGTGCAAGGTTTGCTCAAATCCTTCGCGTTCTGGCCGCAGGTATCGATGGGCCAGAATGGCCTGTCGCCAGAAGTGCAAAGCACCGTCGTCGAGTCGGCGATGGACATGTTTCTCGCCTGCTATCAGCTCTAGATCAACGCCCTGCCGCCGCTGCGCTTTGGTTAAATGGCTTCCAAGGACACTGATTATTCCCGTTGGAATAAATGACAATGTCCGCCGCTTAACCGATGAACGGTAAGTCTGAATAAAACACCGCAATGTGTTTCAGAATGAATCTGGCGCAGGGAATTATGGAAAATCAACGCGGCAAGGGTTTGTCATTTGCCCGACGCATCTACATGCCCAGAACCGTCGGCCTGGGTATCGGCTGCATTTGTGTGACCGCTGCGCTGTATCCGCTGAATATGCCCGGCTGGGTGTGGATGCTGATGTTGGTCAACGGCTTCGTCTGGCCACATGTCGCCTACCAGATAGCCAAACGCTCGCCCTACCCCTATCGCGCTGAGCGCCGCAACATCATCGGCGATTCGCTGTGCGGCGGTTTCTGGGCGGCGGCCGTGCAATTCAATCCGATCGTCACCGTGACCATTCTGTCGATGATGACCATGAACAACGTCGCCGCTGGTGGCCCGAGATTATTTCTCCACGGTGCGCTGGCGCAAATCGTCGGCGCGTTGATTGCCTGGTCGGTGTTCGGCATCGCGTTTACCTCGACGGCGACACCGCTCCAGGTCTGGGCTTGCCTGCCGTCCTTGGTGATTTACCCGTTGGCGGTCGGAATGGTCTGTTATCGGTTGGCGTTCAAACTCGCCGAACACAAACGCGCATTAAGCGCCCTCAGCCGTACCGACAGCCTCACCGGATTACTCAATCACGGCTCGTGGAAAGACCTGCTGCACGTCAAGTTTCAGCAGAGCCGACACAATCGGATTGCCTCGGTGATTGCGCTGATCGACATCGACCATTTCAAGACGATCAACGACAGCTACGGCCACATCATCGGCGATTCGGTGCTGCGCCAAATGAGCTTCGAGTTGCGGCGCAGTCTGCGCGACATCGACCTGGCGGGGCGATATGGCGGTGACGAGTTCTGCGTGATCCTGCCGAACATGTCGCTGCAGCAGGCCGGGGAAATCATGGAGCGCTTGCGCGAAGTGCTGAACAATTACCGCCACCCGCACGTACCGCAATTGCAGATAAAACTTAGCATCGGCCTCGCCGCCTACCAACCCACGTTCAGCGACGCGACGGCATGGCTGAACGCTGCCGACAAAGCCCTGTACACCGCGAAAAACACCGGGCGCAACAAAATCAGCATCGCCGACAACCTTGCGACTGATGCCACGACCACGCGAATCTCCGCCTGAAAAACTTATACAAGAATATTAATAAATCGCTTTCTTGTACAAGTTTACGAAGTTTTGTATAAGTATTGCTCTGTCAGCCACGGACCCGCTGACATTGAGCAGACATCGCCGAAAATCTCCAGGATTTTCGGCCTGCAGGCGCCGGAATAGGGACTGACTCTTCGTTGTTCCCAACCTTCTCGAGCACTGCCCATGTTCTTCAATCGCCATAAAGCTGAACTCGAAACACTCCAGCACACTGTCGCCAACCAAACCGGCCTCCTGGAAGCGATTGATCGCTCGATGGCGGTGATCGAATTCGACCTGAACGGCGTCGTCCTGCGCGCCAACGACAATTTCCTGATGACCGTGGGTTATCAACGCGAGCAGGTGATTGGTCAGCAGCACCGCAAATTCTGTCCGCCGGAGTTCGCCCGCAGCAGCCAGTACAGCGAGTTGTGGTCGCGATTGAACAACGGTCAGTTCGAGTCGGGGACTTTCGAGCGGGTCAACAGCAAGGGCCAGCCGATCTGGCTGGAGGCGAGTTACAACCCGATCAAGGATGCTTCTGGGCGCGTGGTGAAAGTGGTGAAGTACGCGCTGGATGTCACGGCCAAAGTGCAGCAGGAAAGCGAATCCGCCGCCAAGTTGCAGGCGATTGACCGCGCGATGGCGGTGATCGAGTTCGACCTCAGCGGTAACGTCATCACCGCCAACCAGAATTTTCTGACGCGCATGGGTTACAGCCTCGCCGAGCTCAAGGGCAAACATCATCGAATTTTCTGCACCGCGGCGCTGGTCAACAGTGGTGCGTATCAGGACTTCTGGCGCCGGCTGAATCAGGGCGAATTGTTCCATGGGCAATTCGAGCGCGTCGATAAACGCGGGCAAACGGTGTGGCTCGAAGCCAACTACAACCCGGTGTACGACGCCAGCGGCCGCTTGTGCAAAGTGGTCAAATTCGCCTCGGACGTAACCGCGCGAGTCGAGCAACATGCCGAAGATGCGCGCAGTGCGACCGAGGCTTATCACATCTCGGTAGAGACGCGTAAAGTCGCCGAGCAAGGCACGCAAGTGATTCAACAAGCGGCCAGCGAGATGCGTGAAATCGCTGCGAACATCGAGGAATCCTCAACCCTTATTGCGCAACTCGGCGAGCGTTCCGAGCAGATCACCACCATCGTCAATACCATCCGCGCGATTGCCGATCAGACCAATTTGCTCGCGCTCAACGCCGCGATCGAAGCGGCGCGGGCCGGCGAGCAAGGTCGCGGCTTTGCGGTGGTGGCGGACGAGGTGCGGCTGCTGGCGGCGCGGACCAGCGGTTCGACGGCGGAGATTTCGAGCATGATCGGCTTGATCCTGAACGAGACCCGGCAAGCGATCAAAAGCATGGACGGCACCCGTGATCGGGCGGCGCAAGGGGTTGAATTGGCGAATGAGGCGGGGACGGTGATTTTGCAGATTCGTGACGGTGCGAGCCATGCGGTGCAGGCGGTGAGCATGTTTGCGAATGAGCGGGTTGGCGGATAGCTGTGGTTTGCAGGGTTTGAGATCGAGTTGTCTGGTTCGCGGGCAAGCCTCGCTCCTACGGGGATCGCACTCCTCTGTAGGAGCGAGGCTTGCCCGCGAAGGCTGACTTTCATTCAACATCAATTCAGCTAAGCCGCCGCCGAGCAGGACTATGCCGTGCAGGACTATAGTGACCCACGTCCCGAATCCTGCCGAGCGCACCATGAATTCCACCAAGTCCGACGCTAAACATACCGCCGCACCCGTCGATCATCTGCGTTTCCACCGCCCGCACGCGCACCTTGCGCCAACCTTTGGTAACGATAAATTTGCCCTGCGCGCCGAAGCGTTTGCGCGGTTTTTCGGCACGCCAATGTTTCTCGGCGCGCAAACCCTGATCGTGGTGTTGTGGGTGTGCCTGAACCTGTTCGGCGTCGCGACCTTCGATCTGTACCCGTTCATCCTGCTCAACCTGGCATTCAGTCTGCAATCGGCATACGCCGCGCCGCTGATTCTGCTGGCGCAGACGCGTCAGGCCGCACGCGACAAAGCCCAGTCGGATGCCGACGCGCAACACCGCGAAGCGCTGGCCGTGGCCAACAGTGAGCGTCAGGCGCAAGCCGCGCAAAACACCGCGCAGTTGCTGGAATTGCTCGAACAAAACACCCGCCTGACCGAGATGACCAAAAGCCTCACCGAACGCATCGAAACCCTGACCTCGGAGATGCATCAGCACTTTGTGCGCAAGGATTCGCCGAAGACCTGATCCCTCAGGCTCATCAGCAGCTCAGCGCAGCGATGTCTTCGGGCGGGGGTATGCGTTGAAACAGTAAACAGGTGCGGAATCTGAGGCCGCCTTCGCGGGCAAGCCTCGCTCCTACAGGGGGGAATGCGATCTCTGTAGGAGCGAGGCTTGCCCGCGAAGAAGCCCTGCCAGTCAGCACAAACCCATCAACCGCCAACCAAACTGCGCACCGCCGAAATCTCCGGCACTTCCCGCCGACTCATGTACACCCGCAACGGCTCGGTCACGTTGATCCGGTCATCAATGTTCTGATCCAGCAACAACTGAATCAATTCACGCTTGAGCGTCATGGCCTCGCCCGGCCCCGGCGTCCAGACGAATTCGCTGGCAGGAATGATGCCGTCATCCGCCACGTCCATGCCGAAGGAGTCTTCGCTGAAACGCACGATGTACTGGCCGGTCTTGCGATTGAGGCCGACGAAGCCCTTGAGTTGATCGGCGGCTTGGCAAATGAGCTGGGAAGTGATGCGCATATAAACCTCACAAAAGGTCGTAAAGGGACCGGTGATCGATGGTTTACACGCAAGGGCTGGAGAACGGGTTTCCCTCTGCTGGGGAAACTGCCGCGCCAAGCGTACTGCAAAGGCGCGCACAAAAGCGTTGATAAAAATGGCTTTAAATACGTTTATGTCGGTCTGGCGATAGCACTCTCGGCGCTCAGTTGTTAAAAGGGACGTCTTTGAAAACCTCTGCGAAAGGACCTCGAACATGCCTGTTACCTTCAACAAGAGCGCCCTGCTGCTGAGCGTGTTGCTCGGCCTCGGCCAGGCACAGGCCGCCAGCCACCCTGAACCCGCTGCGCTGGCGAGCACTTTGGGCATTCCGCACCCGGCCGTGATCGCCCACCGTGGCGCCTCGTTCGATGCGCCGGAATCGACCGCCGCGGCTTATAAACTGGCGCGTGACTTGGGCGCCGATTACCTGGAAATGGACGTCCAGCGCAGCAAGGACGGCGTGCTGTTTGCGCTGCACGACGACAACCTGCAACGCACCACCGACGTCGCCACCAAGTTCCCCGAGCGCAAGGACGCCCCGGCCAACCAGTTCACCATCGCCGAACTGAAAACCCTCGACGCCGGCAGTTGGTTCAACGCCGCTTACCCGGACCGTGCGCGCCCGGCCTATGTCGGTTTGAAGATTCTGACCCTCGACGAAATTATCGATATCGCTCAGGGCAACCCGCTGCACAAGCCCGGTTTGTACATCGAAACCAAAGAGCCGAAGCAATTCCCCGGCATCGAGCGCGACCTCAAGGAGAAACTCCAGGATCGCGGCTGGCTGAGCCCGGCGGGTTCGAAACTGGCGAAGAGCGCACTGGCGGTCGGTCAGGGCAAAGGCAAAGTGGTACTGCAAACGTTCGAGAAGAGCAGCCTCGAACTGCTTCAGGCAGAAATGCCCAACGTGCCGAAGATCCTGTTGTTGTGGGTCGGTGAAGGCAGTATCGAGCCGAAATCGAAAGTGCCTTTCGCGCAATCCGGCGACAAGGACAAAGCCACTTATTACGCCAAACAACAGCCGAAATCCAAAGCCGAATTCCAGCAATGGGTCGAGTACGCCAAGGCTCAAGGCGCCATCGGCACCGGGCCTTCGGCGGCGTTGACCAAGGGTGGTGATCAGAGTTATTCCGACTTGGTCAAACCGTGGATGAACCAGTACACCCACGATCAGGGTTTGCTGGTGCACGTTTATACGATTGATGATGCGGTGGATTATCAGAAAGTGATGGATGCGGGCGTCGACGGGATCTTCACTAACCGCGCGAGCGAACTGCTGAAGTTCTACAAACGGCCAGCGGCGGGCACGGTTGCGCAGTTGCTGCAAAACAATGGTTATTGAGCAAGCGTCAGTAATTAAGGATGAATTAAGTTGCGCCGTTTAACCTGAACTCACTTAAACAAATCACCCCAAGGAACGAACCTGATGAAAACTTTAACTGCCCTGTTTACCGCTGCTGCTCTGACCCTTACTGCTGGCTTGGCTCAGGCTGATGACGTTCCACTCAGCCAGATTCCTCAGTTGGTCAAGGACGGCAAGATCAAACCACTGGAAGAACTGAACCAAGTCATCATGAAGTTGCACCCAGGTGCCACGATTACCGACTCCGACCTGGACAACCACTTCAACGGCTATGAGTACGAAGTTGAACTCAAAGATGCCAAAGGCGTTGAATGGGACGTGGACTTGAACGCCGCCACCGGCGAAGTTCTGAAAAACAAGCAAGACGACTAAAACCGCGAAACTTCAACGGCCCCATCAAAAAAACGCACGATCATCAGATCGTGCGTTTTTTTATGCCTGCGCGCCCAAGGCCCGTTAGACTCCGCAAACGGCGTTCATGCAGAGCAGAAGAAAGATGAGGCAAACAGCGGCAGCAGATATCGCCACGATCGGTCGGATCAGTGCCGTACCGGCGATTCTTCAGGTAATCCGCGAAATGACCGGGCTGCGTTTTGCCGCCGTCGCGCGGGTCAACGAAGAATCGTGGATCGCCTGCGCCGTGCTCGATCAGCTGAATTTCGGCCTCGGCGTCGGCGGTGAACTGGACGTGGCCACCACCCTGTGCCACGAAATCCGCCAGGCGCACCACACGGTGGTCATCGACAAGGCCAGTGAAGACCCGCAGTACTGCAACCACCACACGCCGCGCCTGTATCAATTCGAAAGCTATATTTCGGTTCCGGTGTTCCGCACCGACGGACGCTTCTTCGGCACCATTTGCGCCCTCGACCCCAACCCCGCCGCGCTCAAGAGCAGCGCGATCCAGACCACCATGGAATCGTTCGCCCGGTTGCTCGCGCTGCAAATCGAAGCCGAAGAAAACCTGCAAATCACCGAAGCCGCCCTGCAACAAGAACAGCAAACCGCCGAACTGCGTGAACAATTCATTGCCGTGCTCGGCCATGACCTGCGCAACCCGCTGTTCGCGATCAGTGCCTCGGCAGAAATGCTTCGACGCAAATGCCCCAACCCGGTCAGTGACAAACTGGTGCAGCACATCCTCGCCAGCACCGGCCGCGCCGCGCAATTGGTCGATGACGTGCTGGACTTTGCCCGCGGGCGGCTCGGCAACGGCATTCCGCTCAGCATTGCGCCGTGCGCGGATTTGGCCGATGCCTTGCGCCATGTGATTTCCGAAATTCAAAGCGTGCATCCGCAGCGCGTCATTCATTCTTCGATCGGCGATTTGCAAGGCGTGCAGTGTGATCGCAACCGGGTCGCGCAATTGCTTTCCAACCTGCTGGCGAACGCCATCGACCACGGCGACCCCGAGGGTGCCGTGGAAGTCAGCGCAGCGGTTGAGCACGGCACGTTGCAGTTGTCGGTGAAAAACCGTGGGCAGATTCCTCAAGAACAACTGCCGCAATTGTTTCAACCGTACTCGCGACCGAGCGGCGATAACACCCGCGCCGGCCTCGGGCTGGGCCTCTACATCGCCAGCCAGATTGCCCAGTCGCATGGCGGCCAACTGCAGGTGCACTCCACCGCGCAGGACGGCACGCAGTTTACGTTCAGTTTGCCAGCCACCGTTTAAGCGGTGGTGCTGACCAGTCCGCGACTTGCTGCCTCTGGTCACACTTGAGAGCGACTGTGTAGCGGCTTGGCAAGCAACCCGATACACAGTGCCGTTTTGTTACGCGCTCAGCCGCGCCGTGACCTCATTCAACTGGCCGGACAAGCCGTGCAAGTTGTGACTCGCCGCTTCAGTGCGCTGCACATTGTCGAGGTTGGTACTGGCGATCGAGGTGATTTCGGTGAGGTTGCGCGAGATGTCTTCGGCGACGGAAGTCTGCTCTTCGGCAGCCGTGGCGATCTGGCGGTTCATGTCGCGAATGGCTTCGACGGCATGGGTGATGCGCTCCAGCATGGCGCCGGCCTGAGTCACTTGCGCGACACTTTCTTCGCTGCGCGACTGGCCGCTTTCGATGGCCTGCGCCGCGTCCACCGCACCGGTTTGCACGGTCTGGATAATCTGGTTGATCTCGATGATCGACGCCGCCGTGCGTTGCGCCAGGCTGCGCACTTCATCAGCCACCACGGCAAAACCACGCCCGGCCTCACCGGCACGCGCCGCTTCGATGGCGGCATTCAGCGCCAGCAAATTAGTCTGTTCGGCAATGCCGCGAATCACTTCCAGTACTTTGCCGATGCGCCCACTGTCGGTTTCCAGACGCCGGATGACGGTAGCGGTGTTGGCAATTTCACCGCGCATCTGGGTGATCGTGTGAATGGTCCCCTGCATGACCTTTTCGCCCTGCTGCGCGGACTGATCGGCATCGTCGGCGGCGCGTGCGGCATCGGCGGCATGCCGGGCAACTTCTTGCGCGGTAGCGGACATTTCGTTCATCGCCGTAGCTACCTGATCGGTACGGTTGAACTGCTCGTTGGTGCCGCTGGCCATCAGGCCGGCAATCGCATTCAACTCACCGCTGGCACTGTCCAGATCCTTGGCGCTGCGCTGCAAACGGCTGAAGGTTTCGGCGAGAAAATCGCGCAAAGTATTCGCCGCCGTCGCCAGATTGCCCAACTCGTCCTGACGATTGCTCGCAACCCGCTCGGCGAATTTCCCCTGGCTGAGTTGCGCCACGTAATCGATCAGTTTGCGGATCGGCGCGACCAGATTGCGGTTGATCAGCCACAGGCTCAACAGGCCAATCAGCAAACCGGACGCAAGCATCACGATAGTGCCCAGCAGCACGGTGCGCTCGGCGCTGGCGCTGATCAGCGCCGATTGCTCGTTGCCCTGTTTGCGCAGTTCGGTCACCAGTTCGCTCATCTGCTCACTGGTAGCGCGGTCGACCCCTTTGACCGCGTTGTCGCCCGCCGTCGGGTCGCCACCGGAAGCGACGTAGGCATCGCGGCCCTTTTGATAGGCGCTGCCCAACTGCCGATGTTCGTCACGCAGGCGTTCGATGCGGGTTTTGAGCTGGCCATCGAGGCCTTTTTGCCCGGCCAATTCACCGAGAATGCCTTGCACGTCGCGCTGGCGATCTTCGAACTGTTTCCAGTATTTGTCCCTGTCTGCCGGTTGCTTGCCGCGCAGCAAAACGTTTTTCCACTCCTGGACCTGAACCTTGAATTGCAGGTTGGCCTCGTCGATCAATTGCGAAGTGTGCAGCGGGCCGTCGATCAGGTTGGCGTAACTTTGCACGCCGCCGGAGAGGAAATGAAAGCTGGCCAGGGCGATCAGCAATATCGCCAACAGGCTGCCGCTCAACAGCGCGAGGATTTGGGCTCTCAGGGATTTTTGCAGCATCGGCTGATACTCATGACAGGGAAGAGGCACGCCGGGTACGGCGTGAGAGACGTGCGGACATCCGTGTCTACCGTGCGGATTGCTGGCCACCGCCGCGCAATCTGACACCTGCGTAATCGGCGGGCCAGAGCGCTTCTTTAACAATTACCGACCATCGGCCGCGGCAGTTTTGCGGCGCCATCCGACTGTCACACAACGGTCAGAAACGCTTGCGATGATGCGGCTCAGGTGAGCCCGCGAAATGCAGTTCATCCAGCCGCCTCGACGTGCGCTTCGACCGCTATCTGCCAGTGAGCCGCCATGAACCACAGCATCGACCAGAGCCATCGCGACCCCGATTTGTTTGGCTTGCTCTACGGCTATCGGTTTCGTCCCGGCGAGCGTGGTCGCGAGATTGATTCGGCGCAGGCGCTGGGTTTTTTGCAGCACGCCGAGGATGCCGATGAGTTTCTCTGGTTGCACCTGAACCTGGCCCACGCGGCGTGCGAGCGCTGGATGAAAAGCCATCTGGCATTGCCTGAAGAGTTTTTCGAGGCGCTGCACGAAGGTTCGCGCTCGACGCGGATCGAGCACGTGGATTCGGCGCTGCTGGCGGTGGTCAACGATGTGGTGTTCAACCTCAGCAGCATGGTCTCCTCGGATGTCTCGACGCTGTGGGTGTGCGCGCGCAGCCGGCTGATCATCAGCGCGCGCCTGCAACCGCTGCACTCGGTGGACAAGTTGCGTTCATCGGTGAAGGCTGGCGAGCGCTTTCGTTCACCGCTGGAATTGCTCGTGCATCTGCTGCGCGATCAGGGCGAAGTGCTGACGCAGATCGTGCGCAGGACCAGCCTGAGTGTCGACCAGATCGAGGATCAATTGCTGTCGTCGCGGCTCTCGACCAACCGCGCTGAACTTGGCGCCAATCGGCGTGTGCTGGTGCGCCTGCAACGGCTGCTGGCGCTCGAGCCGGGGTCGTTGCTGCGTTTGCTCAACCGCCCGCCGCAGTGGTTGCAGAAGGAGGACGTCAAGGAGTTGCGCAAGTCCACCGAGGAGTTTGCGCTGATCATCAACGACCTGACGGCGCTGGGCGAGCGGATCAAGTTGTTGCAGGAAGAGATCGCCGCCAACCTTAACGAACAGAGCAACCGCACGCTGTTCACGCTGACCGTGGTCACGGTGCTGGCGCTGCCGATCAACATCATTGCCGGGTTTTTCGGGATGAACGTGGGCGGAATTCCGTTGGCGGGCGACGCGCATGGGTTCTGGATACTGGTGGCGCTGGTGGCCACCTTCACCGTGCTGGCCGGACGCTGGGCGTTCCGCAAGCGCCAGGATTATTGAGCCACTCTGGGCCTGGTGGTGAGCGACGCCGGGCATTGTGGCGAGGGGGCTCGCCCCCGTTCGGCTGCGCAGCAGACGCAAAACCTGCGCGAGAAGTTTGACTGAAAAAATGCTGGGGCCGCTGCGCGACCCAACGGGGGCAAGCCCCCTCGCCACAGGGTTTCTGGGCGCAGGGGATTTGTGGGGTTGTGATGAATGGACGGGCTAAAACCGCAAACACTGACCCACCGCAGTCTCTCTGTCACATTTTGAAACGATCATGGGCGACATCCTTCCCTCCTCAGGATTGTCCGTGATGGCTACTCCTTCCTTCACCGCCGCACCGGCGCCCGCCAGCAAAGTCCCCGCCAGCCCTGCCAGAGCTCAACTGGATAAAAAACCCAGTCTCTTGACCTGGGTGATTTTCTTCGGCGTGCTGGCCAGCGGATTGCTGTTTACCGCTTACAGCCTGATGCACGACATGCACGAACTCGGCACCGTGGTGACCACCTGGACCCCGTTTCTGCTGCTCGGCGTGGCGCTGCTGATTGCGCTGGGTTTTGAGTTCGTCAACGGTTTCCACGACACCGCCAACGCCGTCGCCACGGTGATTTACACCAACTCGCTGCCGCCGAATTTCGCCGTGGCGTGGTCGGGGTTTTTCAACTTTCTCGGCGTGCTGCTTTCCAGCGGCGCGGTGGCGTTCGGCATCATCGCGTTGCTGCCGGTCGAGCTGATTCTGCAAGTCGGTTCCTCCGCCGGTTTTGCGATGATCTTCGCCCTGCTGATCGCCGCGATCCTGTGGAACCTCGGCACCTGGTGGCTGGGTTTGCCGGCCTCGTCGTCGCACACGTTGATCGGTTCGATCATCGGTGTCGGCGTCGCCAATGCGCTGATGCACGGGCGCGACGGCACCAGCGGCGTCGATTGGGCGCAGGCCACGAAAATCGGTTATGCGCTGCTGCTGTCGCCGCTGGTCGGCTTCGGTTTTGCGGCGTTGTTGCTGCTGGCGTTGCGCGCCTTCGTCAAGAACCGTGCGTTGTACAAGGCGCCCGAAGGGGATGCGCCGCCACCGTGGTGGATTCGCGGTTTGCTGATCCTGACCTGCACTGGCGTGTCATTCGCCCACGGTTCCAACGATGGCCAGAAAGGCATGGGCCTGATCATGTTGATTCTGGTCGGCACGCTGCCGATGGCTTACGCGCTGAACCGCGCCATGCCGGCGGATCAGGCGTTGCAGTTTGCGGCAGTCGCCGAAGTGACCCAGCAAGCCTTGGTCAAGCATTCGCCGCTGCCGGCGCCGGCCGATCCGCGCGCGATTCTTTCCGATTACGTGCGCAGCAAAGAAGCGGCGCCGCAACTGATCCCCGCCCTCGCCGCCCTGACCGGCAGCATCGGCGCCGAGGTCAAGGGTTACGGTTCGCTGTCGAACGTTCCGGCGCAAGCGGTGGGCAACGTGCGCAACGACATGTACCTGACCAGCGAAACCATTCGCTTGATGGACAAAAACAAAGTCGGCAACTTCGACGCTGACACTCGCGACAAATTGCAGTTGTTCAAGCAACAGATCGACAACTCGACGCGGTTTATTCCGTTGTGGGTGAAGATCGCCGTGGCCATCGCGCTGGGCCTCGGCACCATGGTCGGCTGGAAACGCATCGTGGTGACGGTCGGCGAAAAAATCGGCAAGACGCATCTGACCTATGCCCAGGGCGCCTCGGCGGAAACCGTGGCGATGTTGACCATTGGCGCGGCGGATATGTTTGGTTTGCCGGTGTCGACCACGCACGTGTTGTCCTCGGGCGTGGCCGGCACCATGGTCGCCAATGGCGGCGGTTTGCAGATGAAGACCATCCGCAATCTGCTGATGGCGTGGGTGCTGACCTTGCCGGCGGCGATCCTGCTGTCGGGCAGTTTGTATTGGTTGTTCACCCAACTCTTCTAACCCCTTACCCTCCGCGCCCGTGTAGGAGCAAAGCTTGCTCGCGATGCCAATTTCAAAACCGCCATCGCCGGCAAGCCCTGCTCCCACAAATCAGTGGGTTTGCTGAATGATCACTTGCGTCAGCCAATCCATGAACACCCGCACGCGCAAGGGCAAATGCCGTTGCCGCGCGTACAGCAGCGAAACTTCCATCGACGGCGCTTTGAATTGCGGCAACACCGCCACCAGCTCGCCGCTTTGAATGAAAGGCTGCATGCCGACGCGCGGTGCCTGAATCAGACCAAACCCGCCCAGACACGCCGATTCATAGCCGTCAGTGCTGTTCACCGTGACGCTGCCGGCCATCGCCACCCGATGGACCTTGCCCTGCGCCTCGTACAAAAAACCTTCCGAACGCGAACCCAACGCCCCGACGTAATGCACCAATCGATGCTGCGCCAGGTCTTCAATACTCTGCGGCACGCCGTAACGTTGCAGGTACGCCGGGCTGGCGCAGTTGAACAGGTCAAAGTCACACACGTGGCGCGCGACCACCGACTGATCCGGCTGCGCGCCGACGCGCACCACGCAATCAAACCCTTCGCTGAGCAAATCGACGCGGCGGTCGGTGCTGCTGATTTCCAGTTCCAGATGCGGATGCCGCGCCATAAATTCCGGCAGGCGCGGCATCACGTAACGCCGCGCCATGATGCTCGGCATGTCGAAACGAATTCGCCCGGCCAGCGACGCCTCGTCCTGCCGGAACAGCCCTTCGATTTCATCCATGTGCGACAGCAGATCCTTGCTGCGCTCGTATAACGCCAAGCCGTCCTGCGTCGCCTGCACCTTGCGTGTGGTGCGTTGCAACAGGCGTGTGCCGAGCAGTTTTTCCAGCGATTGCACGTGTTCGGAGACGGTGGATCGCGGCAGGCCCAAGCTCTCGCCCGCGAGGGTAAAACTCGACATTTCGCTGACGCGAACGAAAGTGCGCAGCAATTCCAGTTTGTTCATAAGTTGACCTAGATTGTTCGGATTGCCCGACCAGTGATTCCGGTTTCGCTCTGTTCATCACCCCGCGCCGGATAAATACACTTCCTCCCATCGGTCCCCCACTGTTTGAGGAAATCTCATGAATCGCAAAATCGCATTGATCACCGGCGCCAGCCGCGGCTTGGGCAAGAGCACCGCGTTGAATCTGGTCGCGCAAGGCATCGACATCATCGGTACTTACAACAGTCGCGCTGACGAGGCGCAAGCTCTGGTGGCGGAGATCGAAAGCCTCGGTGGCCGCGCCGCGATGCTGCAACTCGATGTCGGCAAAAGTGAGGGTTTCGACGCATTCGCCAGCGCCGTCAGCGAGGTGCTGAACAGCCATTTTGCTCAAGCGCATTTTGATTTTCTGGTGAACAACGCCGGGGTCGGCGTACACGCAAACTTCGTCGACACCACGCTCGAGCAGTTTGATCTGCTGATGAATATCCATTTGAAAGGGCCGTTTTTCCTCACGCAGAAATTGTTGCCGCTGATGAATGACGGCGGGCGCATCGTCAATATCTCCAGCGGTCTGGCGCGCTTCAGCCTGCCGGGTTACGGCACTTATGCGGCGATGAAAGGCGCGATGGAAGTGCTGACGCGGTATCAGGCCAAGGAGCTCGGCGAGCGCGGGATTTCGGTGAATATTCTGGCGCCGGGGGCGATTGAAACTGATTTTGGTGGCGGCGCGGTGCGCGATATTTCGGCGGTCAATCAGATGGTCGCGAGCAACACCGCGCTGGGCCGTGCCGGTCAACCGGATGACATCGGCGCCGCGATTGCGCTGCTGCTGTCGCCGGGCGCCCAGTGGATCAACGGCCAGCGCATCGAAGCCTCGGGCGGCATGTTCCTCTAACTGAACCATCAATCCATGTAGCAGCTGCCGAGCCCCGCGAGGCTGCGTCCGACTTGTCATCGAACGCAACCTCGCGGGGCTCGGCAGCTGCTACAAAAGCATTCAGTTTTGGCAGGTATCGCGCAGCAGCAAACGCTCGCGCAGTACGTCGTAACCCCAGTGGTAAACGTAGGTGTACGGCAAAAAGAACAGCAGCACGCCGATGTCGAGCAAGAACGCCTGCCACAGGCTGATGCTCAGCCACCAGGCAATCAACGGCACGCCCATTACGATCAAACCGCCCTCGAACAACAGCGCGTGGACCACACGAACCCACGCGTTACGCACGATCGCGTAGCGCTTGAGCAAACGGTCGAACACGCCGTTGAACAGCACGTTCCACGCCAATGCCAGTGCAGCGATAGCGACGGTGGCGACGCCCATTTCCAGCATCGGTTTGTCCATCACCCAGGCCAGCAGCGGGGTGCAGATCAACACGGCCAGCAGTTCAAAACCGATGGCCTGGAAAACTCGTTCAGTAATGGATTTGTTGGCGTTCATGGCCAGACTCCCTGAGTGACTGAGGTTGCGATCATCCGCGAGCACACCGATACTTCAAAACCAATAACCATCGACCAGGGCGATAGTTCATGGCCTCTCACGAAGTATTGTTGGCGTTTGTGCAAGCGGCGACGCAGGGTTCGTTTTCGGCGGCGGCGCGCAAACTCGGGCGCAGTCAGTCGACTATCAGTGCGGCGATTGCCAGCCTGGAAATCGATCTCAACCTGACGCTGTTCGACCGCAGCAGCCGCAAGCCCAGCCTGACCCCGGCCGGCCACGTGATGTTGCAACGCGCCGAAGAAATCCTCGCCGCCAGCAGTCGTCTGCAATTGACCGCCAGCCAGCTATCACAAGGGGTCGAGGCGAAGCTGACCGTGGCGATTTCCGACACTTACCAGTCGAACCGTTTCGAAGCGGCGCTCAGCGTGTTCGAGCAGCGTTATCCGGAACTGGAACTTGAATGCCTGATCGCCGAATGCGATGACCTCGTGGCGCTGGTGCAACGCGGTCGAGCGCATGTGGCGTTTGCGGAAATGCAGGACAGCTATCCGCCGGATCTGGTCAGTTCAACGGTCGATGAACGCACGGAAATTGCCCTGTTTGTCGCGCAAACTCACCCATTGGCGGCGCTCAGCGGCATCGATCAAGACGTACTGCAGCAACATCGCGAGTTGCGGCTGGCGACCATCGTCAATCCATATGAAAGCCGGGCAAAGGGCCGGGTTTGGTCGGCGCCGAGTTATCTGATGCTGCTGGAAATGGCTCAGGGCGGATTTGGCTGGGCGCCGCTGCCGCGCTGGCTGGTCGGGCGTTTCGGTGCCGGGTCGCTGGTGGAATTGCAGGTGCGCGGCTGGCCGAAAGCGGTGTTTGTCGATGCGCTGTGGTCGCGGCTGCACCCACCGGGGCCGGCGGGCAGCTGGTTTTTGCGCAAGATGCTGGAATAGCGCCGCGCTCATTGCGGGCAAGCCTTGATGCCGATCGGGGCTACTGCAATTCTTGCAGGCGCCGCTCGATAAACCGCCGCTCTGGCGCTTGCCGGGTCAATTCCAGCGCTCGTCGATACGCCGACCGCGCCTCGTCCACCCTGCCCAACTGCCGACAAAACTGCGCCCGCGCCGAGTGCGCCAAGTGGTAATCGAGCAATTCGCCGCGCGCCAGAATCGCCGCCACCACCGTCAGTCCCGCCAACGGCCCGTCGCGCATGGCCAATGCCACCGCGCGGTTCAGTTCAATCACCGGTGACGGCTGCGCGCGCAGCAGCAAATCGTATAAACCGACAATCTGCGGCCAGTCGGTTTGCGCCGCCGTCGGCGCTTCGGCGTGCACCGCCGCAATCGCTGCTTGCAGGCAATAAGGGCCGAAGCGGCGCAGGGTCAACGCGCGTTCCACCAGCGCGCAGCCTTCGGCAATCAGCGTGGCGTCCCACAACGTACGGTCCTGCTCATCCAGCAAGATCAGCTCACCGTCCGCCGAGGTCCGCGCCGGGCGCCGCGACGCGTGCAACAGCATCAACCCGAGCAACCCCAACACTTCTGCTTCGGGCAACAATTCCACCAGTAATCGACCCAGGCGAATCGCTTCGCGGGTCAGATCTTCACGGGTCAGCTCGGCACCAATCGACGCCGAATAACCTTCGTTGAACACCAGATAAATCACCCGCAAAACGCTGTCGAGGCGCTCGGGCAACTCGGCCAGCGACGGCACTTGATACGGGATCTTCGCATCACGAATTTTCGCTTTCGCGCGCACGATGCGCTGGGCAATGGTCGCCGGCGCCGAGAGAAACGCGCGGGCGATTTCTTCGGTGGTCAGGTCGCAGACTTCGCGCAAGGTCAGCGGCACCTGGGCATCCGCCGCGAGGGCCGGGTGGCAACAAGTGAAGATCAGGCGCAAGCGATCGTCTTCCACGTCTTCGTCACTCCAGTCGGCCTGCTCCAGTTCTTCCAACTGGGCGATCAGCAGCGGCCGCGAGGCGTTGAACCGCGCACGTCGGCGCAACACGTCAATCGCCTTGAAGCGCCCCGTGGACACCAGCCACGTGCGTGGATTGGCCGGCACGCCGTCGGTTTGCCAACGCGCGACGGCGACGAAAAACGCTTCGTGCAGCGCCTCCTCGGCGAGGTCGAAATCGCCGAGCAAACGGATCAACGTCGCCAGAATGCGCCGCGAGTCTTCGCGATAAACCTGCTCGACCCGCGCTTTCACCGATTCGGCGGACATCAGTCCGGCATGCCTTCGGTCACCAGTGTCACCAGCCGATCAAGGCTTTGCCCCCAGCCGTCGTGGAAACCCATGGCCTCGTGGGCCTGGCGATCTTCTTCGCTCCAGTGCATGGCCCGGGCGGTATACAGGGTTTGGCCGCCCTGCTCTTCGAGCGTCACTTCGGCGCTCATGAACGGTTTGCCCGACGGAATCCAACCCGGCGCAAACGCGTCGGTAAAGACCAATCGCTCGGGCGCGACGATCTCCAGAAACACGCCCAGCGTCGGGTATTCGCTGCCGTCCGGCGCGCGCATCAAGGTGCGAAACTGGCCGCCGACCCACAGGTCCATTTCGCACTCCGGCGTGGTCATGCCGTGCGGGCCCCACCATTGCGCGAGCAACGCTGGCTCGGTCCAGGCGCGGAAGATTTTGCGGCGTGGCGCGTCGATCAAACGGCTGATCGACAATTGGAACGGCGCAGGCTGGTTTTTCAAGGACTGCGGGCTCATGGGATCTCCTGTTTTTTTGTGATTGTTGTCTTGAGATTGTGGTTTCGAGACTGCTTTTTTTATGTGCGCGTGGCGATTGCTCAGGGTTTCAACTGGCGCACCGGGCGCACTTCGACACAGCCGACGCGGGCCGCCGGGATATTGCCGGCGACCTGCAGCGCTTCGTTGAGGTCCTTGGCATCGATCAGGTAAAAACCGGCGAGCTGTTCTTTGGTTTCGGCAAACGGGCCGTCGGTGATCGACAATTTGCCGTTGCGCATGCGCACCGTGGTGGCGGTCTGCACCGACTCCAGCGCTTCAGCGGCGATCATCCGGCCACTGCCCTGAATCGACTCGGCGTAGGCCATGCACTCGGCGTCTTCAGGGCTTTCGGGCAACGAATGCAAGGTCTGCTCGTTGCTGTAAACCAGGCATAGGTATTTCATGTGGCTCTCCGTGATCGGCTGATCAACTATGGCTGCTGTGCGGCGAGTCGGCGGTTTTTCCGACGAGCAAGCCCGGATGAATCAGTCCGTCGCTCAGGGCTTGAGCTCGAACAACGCCGCGCCGCTGACCATGTCGAACGGTGCCGACCAGTGTTCGTGGACGATCTGCCACAGCCCCGCCTCTTGCCGGTAGCACTGGGTAACGCGCATCCAGCAGGCCTGGGTTTCGCCCTGTTCGTTGGTGCCGCCGCAGTGCGCCAGCCAATGGGCGAAGGCGATTTCCGGCGAGGGCACGATGTCGATCTCGTGGAATTCGAAGATGTGCGGGCCGGGGCACATTTCCATGCATTCCTGCCAATGCGCGCGGTACGCCGCTTTGCCCTTGAATTGCAGGGCCTTGACCGCGTCGAACGAGACGATGTCGTCGGCGTACAACGCCATGACTTTTTCCACGTCTTTAGCGACAACAGCCTGGCGATAGCTATCGATCAGATGATGGATCTGGCTGAGCGGATTCATGGTGTTTCTCCGTGGTTTTGGTTGGGAAGACACCTTTAGTCGTTCGGCATCACGGCCAATCGACAGTCGAAATAAAAATAATCCAGCCGCACAAACTCGCTAGAATCCGCCACTCATATCGGTTGGAAAAGGACACCTCCAGTGACAGTCGTACTCGTGCCATACGAGAGCCTGAACGCGTTGCAGCGCCAGCAGGTCGAGGCCATTGAAGTTCATCAGGAACAGATCAGATTCAGCGGCGACATCCACGGTGCCTTGCACACCTTACTGTCCAAACCCGGCCCCGGCGTCAAAGGTTTCGCGCTGCTGGCCGAGGACATTCCCGTCGCGTTCCTGCTGCTCAAACGCCCGCCGGTTTTGCCGGCCTGGGCCGACGAACACAGCGCCACGCTGCACGCTTTGCAGGTCGATCAACACGCTCAGGGCAAAGGTTACGGCAAGGCCTGCCTGGAAACCCTGCCCGAGGTTGCGCGCCAGGCATTTCCCGAAATCAAGGCGATTGAATTGTCGGTCGACGCCGACAATGACGCGGCAATTGCGCTGTATGCACGGTTCGGCTACGTCGACAGCGGCGAGGCGTATCGCGGCCGAATTGGCTATGAGCGGCGCATGAGTCTGGTGTTCTGATGCAGATGGGTTGAGGGGAAAATCATGGTGGATTCAATCGAAGCACTCGAAGCGATTTACGGCCAACCGCACGACCGTGCAGTGCGCAAGCAGATCGCGTTTCTGAACGAGGATTATCAGGCGATGGTCCGCGCCTCGCCGCTGATCATCATCAGCTCGGTCGGCCCGGAAGGCATGGACGGCTCGCCGCGCGGCGATGCGCCGGGGTTTGTGCGGATCATCGATGAGCGCACGCTGGCGATCCCGGATCGTCCGGGCAACAACCGCATCGACACGCTGCGCAACGTGGTGCTCGATCCGCGAGTGTCGCTGCTGTTCATCATTCCGGGGATTGGCGAAACATTGCGCGTCAACGGTACGGCAAAAATCAGCGCCGAACCGACGCTGCTGGAGAGTTTCGCGGTCAACGGCAAACCGGCGCGCACGGTGCTGCTGGTGACGGTGGACGCGGCGTATTTCCATTGTTCGAAAGCGATTGTGCGATCAGAGCTGTGGAACCCCGAACGCTTCCTCGACCGCTCGGCACTGCCGACGGCAGGCGCGTTTCACAAACGCTTGAATGACGGACAGTTCGACGCCGACACCTACGACCGCGAAGCCCCGGCGCGAGTGCGCGATAGCTTGTATTAAATCCCCAACAAGCTAAAACCCAGTGGCCCGGGGTTCCCGCACAACACCGGCCCCCTGTAGGAGCGAGGCTTGCCCGCGAAGGCGTAGTCACCGCCAACATTGATGTTGAAAGTGCCGGCCCAATCGCGAGCAAGCTCACTCCTACAGGGGGCTTCAAATCAATCAGAGTTCCAGCACCATTTCATGCCAGGCCATTCCGCCGTGGTCCGATGCCGAGGGCTTGATGTAGGCGAAGCCGAACCCGGCGTACAGCGCAATGTGCCGTTCCTTGCACATCAGGTGAATGTGGGTTTTGCCCAGCGCGCGCATGCGTTCGATGAATTCTGCTAGCAAGCTTTTGGCCAACCCCTGCCCCTGAAAATCCGGGTGCACCACCACTGACATGATCACCACGTGCGGGCCAGCCGGGTCGTGGCCGATCAGTTCCTTGAACGCTTCGTCCGACATCTCGACGTCAAATGCCGTACCGGAATTGACGAAACCGCCTACAACGCCGTCCACGTCAGCGACGATAAAACCCTCGGGCCAAGTGGCAATGCGCGTGGCAATTTTTTCGCGGGTGGCGGCTTCGTCGCCTTCGTAGGCAACGGTTTCGATGGTGTAGCAGCGGTCGAGGTCGGCGGGCGTGACGTTGCGGATTACGGTGTTCATGGCAACTCGGGATCAGCGTAGGAAAGATCGCAGATCATAAATTAAAACGCTGGAGAGGCGGACCGGCCGTCCGCACTCTCGCGCTGATTCAATCCTTGAGCGGCAACCAGATTTCCAGCACGCCAGTATTGAGCTTCGGGTTGAAATCTTCGCTGTAGCGTTCGAACTCCGGCGCATCCGCCGCTTGCCGGCCCGACTGCGGCAGCCAGGTTTTCCAGATGTATTGGAAGGTCGCGGGCAAGCTGTCCAGCGAACCCTTGTGCTCGAACACCGCGTATTGCTGCGGTTGCACTTCGACCCAGCGGTACTTTTCCGGCAGGTCATCAAGCTTGTCGATTTCGACGCCGGCAATGTATTCGAAACCACCCTGGCCGTCGGGATTGCAGCAGATGCCGTAGGTCACTTCGCTTTTTTGCCCGGGAATCTTGCCAATCTCTGGAACGAATTGTTCCCAGAGCTTGGGAATATCCTTCGAAGACTCCTGTGTGAAGCGCCCACCCAGCCCGGCGATGAGTAGAAAGTGCCCGTGCTCAAAGCGTGGTTCGGCGAGTTTGACCTGCGTTTGTTCATCCATGATTCAACTCCTTTGATGGAAAAGTGGGCGTTGTGAAGCTCAGCGGAAAAAGTATAGAACTCATGCCCGATTCCCCCAGCGATTGGCCGTTCAAATCCCCGGCATCTGCCCGACGGCAGCCTTGCCGATAAACTCGTTGTAACCCGATAGGATCACGTACACCGCGAAATAGCAGAAGATCGCTGCCGATGCCATGTACGAATAGCGCAGCAATTTATCGCCGAGCAACTTGCCGCCGTGGCTCGCGGCAAAGCACAGAGCCACGCACCAGAGCACCCCGGCGCTAAGGAATCCGCCAAGGAAAAGCGCAGAACTGACGGCACCGCCGCCGCCGGAGCGGGCGATCAGCGTACCGCCCACCGCGGCGAACCAGAGAATCGCGCTGGGCGAGGACATGGCGAGGAAGATCCCCCGAAAAAACTCACGTCGATGCGAGTTGTTTCCCACGTCTGCGGTCTGCGTCAACAGCGCTTCGTGGTGGATGGCCGAGTAGATCATCTTCGCCGCGAAGTACAGCAACAGCGCGGAACCGCCGATCCACAGCACCCAGCGCACGGTTTCGTATTGCAGCAAAACGGTCATGCCGGCGAGCGCCAGAACGGCATAGATCAGGTCACCGACACAGGTCCCCAAACCCAGCGCAAAGCCTTGAAAATAGCCGCGTTGCATGGCCAACGTGATCATGGCGATGTTGGCGACGCCGATATCCAGGCACAACGAAAGGCTCAACAAGAAGCCGCTGCTAAATTCCATCAACCCGTTTCCTTCGGACAATTTTGTTTACAAAGTGGCTGGACAGTTTGCCACATCCGCCCTTACATTCCGCCACAGGCCACCGCAGTGGCCAGCGTCGCTCGGACGGTTCCGGGCGCTCACGTTCTCCGAGGCAACAATGGCCAACCCAGGTTCGCCGCGCCGCTTTGCGCGCATAGATCGACTCCCCCCTTACGTTTTCAACATCACTGCCGAGCTGAAGATGGCCGCGCGTCGTCGCGGCGAAGACATCATCGACTTCAGCATGGGCAACCCCGACGGCCCGACCCCGCCGCACATCGTCGAAAAACTGGTGACCGTCGCCCAGCGCGAAGACACCCACGGTTACTCGACGTCGAAGGGAATTCCGCGGCTGCGCCGGGCGATTTCCAATTGGTACAAGAATCGTTACGAGGTCGACATCGACCCGGAAACCGAAGCCATTGTCACCATCGGTTCCAAGGAAGGCCTGGCGCATTTGATGCTGGCCACCCTCGACCAGGGCGACACCGTGCTGGTGCCGAACCCGAGCTACCCGATTCACATTTACGGCGCGGTGATTGCCGGCGCGCAGGTGCGTTCGGTGCCGCTGGTTCCGGGCGTGGATTTCTTCGCCGAACTGGAAAGCGCGATTCGTGGCTCGATCCCGAAACCGAAAATGATGATCCTCGGTTTCCCGTCGAACCCGACCGCGCAATGCGTGGAGTTGGATTTCTTCGAACGGGTGATCGCCCTCGCCAAGCAATACGACGTCTTGGTGGTGCACGATCTGGCGTACGCCGACATCGTCTACGACGGCTGGAAAGCCCCGTCGATCATGCAAGTGCCGGGCGCCAAGGACATTGCGGTGGAGTTTTTCACCTTGTCCAAGAGCTACAACATGGCCGGGTGGCGCATCGGTTTCATGGTCGGTAACGCGGAATTGGTCAACGCTTTGGCACGGATCAAGAGTTACCACGACTACGGCACGTTCACGCCGTTGCAGGTGGCGGCGATTGCTGCGCTTGAAGGTGATCAGCAGTGCGTCAAAGACATCGCCGAGCAGTATCGCCAGCGCCGTAACGTGCTGGTCAAAGGCCTGCATGAACTGGGCTGGATGGTCGAGAATCCGAAGGCTTCGATGTATGTCTGGGCGAAGATTCCTGAAGCGTACGCGCACCTGGGTTCGCTGGAATTTGCCAAGAAGATGCTCGCCGAGGCGAAGGTTTGTGTCTCGCCGGGCGTAGGATTTGGCGAGTATGGCGATGATCACGTGCGCTTCGCGCTGATCGAAAACCAGGACCGGATTCGTCAGGCCGTGCGCGGCATACGCGGGATGTTCCGCGCGGATGGGCTGGTCGCAAAAACCAACGGTTAACACATAACACTGTGGGAGCGAGCTTGCTCGCGATGAGGACCTGACATTCAGCGAAGAGGTTGAATGTCAGTCCGCCATCGCGAGCACGCTCGCTCCCACAGTTGTTTTGCGGTGTTGCTGCCTGTGTGGCTTAAACGAACATCGACAGCAGCAGGATGAAGCCAAGCGCCACCACGGACAGGATGGTTTCCATCGCAGTCCAGGTCTTGAAGGTTTCCACGACGGTCATGTTGAAGTACTGCTTCACCAGCCAGAAACCGGCGTCGTTGACGTGCGATAACACCAGCGAACCGGCACCGGTGGCCAGCACCAGCAGCTCACGGTTGACGCCCGGAATCATCCCCACCACCGGCACCACAATGCCCGCGCCAGTAATGGTCGCCACAGTCGCCGAACCGGTCGCAACACGAATCACCGCAGCCACCAGCCACGCCAACAGGATCGGCGAAATTTGCGCGTTCACGGCCATGTGGCCGATCACATCACCGACACCGCTTGTTACCAGCATCTGCTTGAAGCCACCACCGGCACCGATGATCAGAATGATCGCGGCGGTCGGCGCAAGGCTGGCGTCGAGCAATTTCAGAATCTTGTTCGAGCCCATGCCCTGACGGTAGCCAAAGGTGTACAGCGACAGCAGCAAGGCCAGCAACAGCGCCGAGATCGGGTGACCGATCATGTCCATCCAGGCACGGAAGAAGTGCCCTTCCGGCAGCGCCACGTCAGCAAAGGTCTTCAGCAACATCAGGAACACCGGCAACAACACGGTGATCAGGGTGATGCTGAAACTCGGCAACGTGGTCGCCTGCGGTTCGCGCGCCAGTTGATCAACCAGTTCCTGATTGGCGTGGCCCGGAATGTGTTTGGCGATGAACGTACCGAAAATCGGACCGGCAATAATCGCCGTCGGCAGCGCCACGATCAGACCGTACAGAATGGTTTTACCGATGTCGGCACCAAACACGCCGATGGCCAGCAGCGGGCCCGGGTGTGGCGGAACCAGACCGTGCACCGCCGACAGGCCGGCCAGCAGCGGGATACCGATCTTGATGATCGACACGCCGGTGCGCCGCGCAACGATGAACACCAGCGGGATCAACAGCACAAAGCCGATTTCGAAGAACAGCGGAATGCCGACCAGGAACGCCGCGAACATCATCGCCCACTGCACTTTGTCCTTGCCGAACACGCGAATCAGCGTTTGCGCAATCTGATCCGCACCGCCGGATTCGGCCATCATTTTGCCGAGCATGGTGCCCAGCGCGAGGATGATCCCGACAAACCCGAGCACACCACCGAAGCCGTCCTGGAACGCTTTGAGAATGGTGCCCACCGGCATGCCCGACGTCAGGCCGAGGAACAGCGCGGCGATGATCAGCGCGATAAACGGGTGAAATTTGAACTTGGTGATCAGGACAATAAGTCCGATTACCGTGACCACTGCATCGAGCAGCAGGAACGTCTCGTGGGACATGCCGAACATTAGGGGTGTCTCCTGATTGTTGTTGTTATTAAAGCGGGAAATTCGCCAGGCGCGATGACAGCGCTATCTCTTCGAAGAAAACTCATACCGCACGTTTCAAACCGTGTTGCAGCCACCAGACGTGAGCCTGGCCAGCCAGTTGCTCGACGCTGTGGTTGGAGGCGTCCAGTGCCAGGGTCAGCGGCTCGCCGACCGGCGATTCAAGCGTGGCGAACTGGCTGTCGATCAAGGTCGATGGCATGAAGTGGCCGGGACGGTGGGACACACGTTCGGCGGCGACTTCCGGCGTCAGCTCAAGGAATACGAAACCCAGGCCCGGCAAGGCACTGCGCAACACTTCGCGATAACTGTGTTTGAGCGCCGAGCACGTCAGCACGGGGTGTTTGCCCTCGGCGTCGACGCGGCGCAGTTCGACGCACAGGCTTTGCAGCCAGCCGGCACGGTCGTCGTCGTTCAGGGGAATGCCCGCGCTCATCTTTTCGATATTGGCGGCAGGGTGAAAAGTGTCGCCTTCAATGGCAGTCGCGCCGCTGAGCTGGCACAAGGCCTCGCTGACGCAGGTCTTGCCGCAACCGGCAACGCCCATGATGACCAGGGCGGTGATGGGATGATTCATGAAACACCTCAGCGCGCAGACAGCGCTACCTTTGCCAGTTATGACACTAGACCAAAAGCAGAAGTTGCCGACGCCTTCTTGTCATTTTTGTGGGTTGCAGCATGTTCGTTCGCGACGCCAAGGAACGAGGTTCAGGCAAACCCCGCTCACGCATTTGCAGCTGCATCGAGACAGCGCTACCTTAGTGCCTTGAATTTTGTTTGGCAAGCCGCCCCGATGACCACCTCTAAAAACGATAAAAATACCCGCACCACCGGCCGCCCTACCCTCAACGAAGTCGCACGCCTGGCCGGCGTCAGCCCGATCACGGCCTCGCGCGCGTTGCGTGGTGTCAGCACAGTGGCCACCGAACTGGTGGAGAAAGTCCAGAAAGCCGCGCTCGACCTCAACTACGTGGTCAACCCCGCCGCCCGCGCGCTGGCCTCGGCGCAGAGCCATTCGGTGGTGGTGCTGGTGCCTTCGCTGTCCAACCTGCTGTTCATCGACACGCTGGAAGCGATTCATCAGGTCTTGCGGCCCAAGGGCTTCGAAGTGCTGATCGGCAACTTCCACTACTCGCGCGATGAAGAAGAAAACCTCCTGCGCAACTACATGGCGTATCAGCCGCGCGGCTTGCTGCTGACCGGTTTTGATCGCACCGAAAGTTCGCGGCGAATGATCGAGGCGAGCAACATTCCTTGCGTCTACATGATGGAACTGGACACGGCGGCGGGCCTGAATTGCGTGGGATTCTCGCAATTGGCGGCGGGTGAAACGGCGGCAGAGCACTTGCTCTCGCGTGGTCGCAAACGCCTGGCCTACATTGGCGCGCAGCTCGATCAGCGCACGTTGCTGCGCGGCGAAGGTTTTCGCAAGGCGCTGCAGAAGGCCGGTTTGTATGACCCGGATCTGGAAGTGCTGACGCCGCGTGCTTCTTCGGTAGGGCTGGGCGGCGAGTTGTTTGTGCAATTGCTGGCGAGCCATCCCGATGTCGATGCGATCTTCTTTGGTAACGATGACCTGGCCCAAGGCGCGTTGCTTGAGGCGATGCGCTGCGGGATCAAAATCCCGCAGCAAGTGGCGATTCTCGGCTTCAACGACCTCCCCGCCTCCGCGCACATGGTCCCGCGCCTGAGCAGCATCAGCACCCCGCGCGAAGCCATCGGCCGCCGCGCCGCCGAACAAATGCTCACGCTGATGGCCGGCAACACCGTGGCCAAACCGGTGCAGGACATGGGCTTCGAACTGAAAGTGCGCGAAAGCACCTGACCTGTCCGGCCTATTACCGCTCCTCAACTACCCACGGGGGTAATGGTGGGTTGCCTGGGGTTTCAGGCAGACATCAGGCCTACGAACGCCAGCGCTGCTTTCTGCAGTGGCTGGCTTTTTAGCCACACCGCGTGCACTGGCAGCAGCAAACCATTCTCGATGTTGCGAAAACTCAAGCGTTTGAGGCGTCCCGCGTCCAGCAGCGGTTGCACCACCGACAGCGGGAAATTGCCCCAGCCCAAACCGGCCTCGACCATCTCCAGCGCCATGGCCAAGGTGTCGGTGCGCCAATAGGATTGCGCGACCAGCGGCCGCGTATCGCTGATCGGCAAGTCGCGGCTGGCGACGATGATCTGGCGCAAGTGCAGCAAGTCTTCCAGGTACAAATCCTGGCCCTGAAACAGCGGATTGTCCGCCGCCAGCGTGGCAATCATCCGTTCGCTGCCGACGAACTGGAATCGTTCGAGCCCGTTCACGCTCAACCCGGCGAACGCCAGACAGACACTGACGCGACCGCTGTGGAGCATCGCCAACACGTCGTCCTGCGGCGCGCTGAGCACTTCGATATCGAGCAGCGGATGCCGCTCGGCAATCACTTTGATCGCGGCCATCAAACGGCTTTTATCAAGGTCCGCGACCACGCCGATCGACAGCTTGCTCTCCAACCCCAACGACAACTCCACCGCGTGCACCTGCAATTGCTTGAGTTGCTCGGCGATCAGCCGCGCGTGCGGCACCAGCGCGTTGGCCATGGCGGTCGGCACCGGTTCGCGGTGGCTGCGATCAAACAGCGAATAACCGAGTTCGGCTTCGAGGTTGCCGATGCCCATGCTCACCGCCGACGGCACCTTGCCCAGCGCCCGAGCGGCGGCGGAAAACGAGCCGCGCTCGATCACCGCGAGAAACAATTCGATGCTGTCGCTGTTGAAGTTCATTTGCCGTCCTATCAATAAAACTGAAAGCTGCTGACTTTTTCTGTCAGCGCCATTGAAGCTATCTTTCGCCGCCTCCGCCAGTGCTACTGGCATCAAGTTGCAACAAAGAGGCAAAAAAACATGCAAGGCGTCAAACGCAAACTGGTCTACGTGTCGTTGTACGAAATCATCGGCATGACCTTCTCGGCGCTGGGTCTGGCGCTGCTTTCCGGCACTTCGCCGGGCAGCACCGGGCCGCTGGCGGTGATCATCACCACCATCGCCGTGACCTGGAATTTCATCTACACCTCGCTGTTCGAGCGCTGGGAAAGCCGCCAGCCATCACGCACCCGCACGGTCAAACGGCGCATCGGCCATGCCGTGGGTTTTCAACTAACCTTGATTGTGTTTCTCATCCCGTTGATTGCCTGGTGGATGAACATCAGCCTGGTGCAGGCCTTTTTGCTCGACCTGGCGCTGATCATTTTCATCCCGTGCTACACCTTCGCTTTCAACTGGCTGTTTGATCGCACGTTTGGTTTGCCAGCGTCAGCGCTGCCGGATCCTGCTGCTTGATGGTAGATTCCCGAGGCGTCGTTTCGCTGAAGGAGTAGCACCATGGAACATGCACTGAAAATTCTTGGGAAAGCGTCATCGATCAACGTCAGAAAAGTCCTGTGGACCTGTGAGGAGCTGGGCATTTCTTACGAACGCGAGGATTGGGGCAGCGGTTTTGCCTCGACCCACAGCCCCGAGTTCACCCGGCTCAATCCGAATGCGCAGGTGCCGGTGATCATTGATGACGCCGGGGTGTTGTGGGAATCCAACACCATCTGCCGCTACCTCGCCGGCAAACATCACAATCAGCAATTGCTGCCCGGCGAACCGGCTGCCCGCGCGCGCGTCGAGCAGTGGATGGACTGGCAAGCCACCGAGCTCAATCGCTCGTGGGGTTATGCCTTTACCGCGCTGGTGCGCAAAGATCCGGAGTGCCAGGACCCGCATCAGATCGCCGTTGGCGTCGATGACTGGAACCGCAAAATGACCATCCTCGAACACCAACTCGCGGCCACCAAAGCCTACGTTGCCGGGCCACGGTTCAGCCTGGCCGACATCGTCATCGGCCTGTCGGTCAACCGCTGGCTGATGACGCCCATGGAGCGCCCCGACTTGCCTGCCGTCGATGAGTACTTCCAGCGACTGGCACAGCGAGCGGGCTTCCTCAAGTTCGGCTGTAACGGTTTGCCATAGCAGTCAGCCTCACCACCCCAGGGTCGGCATCACCCCGACTGCGCCATAAACGCCTAAAACGTAAAAAGATATTGCAATAACCTAGCGAATCTTCTCTCAACCCAGCAAATGTTCACAATCTTTGATAACCGATAGCAGGCTAAGCTTTCCCTTCAACAAGAATCGGATCAGCCCATGCCTGCCTACTCCCCTGCTGTCGCCCCAACCGACGGCGTCGACCCCGTTCGTGCCGCGCAGATTTCCGCTCGTATCGACCGCCTGCCCGCCGTTTCCACGATCTGGAAACTGGTGGCGTTGCTGTCGATTGGCGGTTTTTTCGAGCTGTACGATTTGTTTCAGACCGCTTACATCAGCCCCGGTCTGATCCGCGATGGCATCTTCGCCACCGGCAGTGGCGGGGTGTTTGGTTTTTCCGATCAAGCCGCGTTTGCCTCGGCGACATTTCTCGGTCTGTTCCTCGGTGCGAGCCTGCTCAGCCCATTGGCCGACCGCTTCGGCCGGCGAGCGATTTTCACTTTTGCGCTGATCTGGTACACGGTCGCGACCGTGGCGATGGGCGTGCAGAGTTCGGCACTGGGCATCATCTGCATGCGCTTTCTGGTGGGCATTGGCTTGGGCATCGAGTTGGTGACCATCGACGCCTACCTCTCGGAACTGGTGCCGAAACGCATGCGCAGTTCGGCGTTTGCCTTCGCGTTTTTCGTGCAGTTTCTGTCAGTGCCGGCGGTGGCGCTGATGTCCTGGTGGCTGGTGCCGCAAGCGCCGTTCGGCGTGTCCGGCTGGCGTTGGGTGGTGTTGGCGAGTGCGGTGTTTGCGCTGTTTATCTGGTGGCTGCGCTCGCGCCTGCCGGAGTCGCCGCGCTGGTTGGCACAGCATGGGCGCTTCGATGAGGCGAGCAGGATTCTCGATAACATCGAAGCGCGTTGCGTGAAAGATCAGGGCAAAGCGCTGGATGAGCCGGAACTGGCGGCGGTAGACGTGCAGGGCGCGGGGCGATTCGCTGATATCTGGCAGCCGCCGTATCGACGTCGGGCGCTGATGCTGATTGTTTTCCACGTGTTTCAGGCGATCGGTTTTTTCGGTTTCGGCAACTGGCTGCCGGCGCTTTTGTCCGGTCAGGGCGTCAGCGTGACGCACAGTTTGATGTACGCCTTCATCATCACCCTCGCCTACCCGCTCGGGCCGTTGCTGTTTGTGAAGTTCGCCAACCGTTTCGAAAACAAATGGCAGATCGTCGGCTCGGCCCTCGGCGCCATGACCTTCGGCACTTTGTTCGCCCTGCAAACCAGCGCGTTGGGGCTGATCGTCTGCGGGGTGATGATCACGTTCTGCAACGCCTGGCTGAGCTTCGCCTACCACTCCTACCAAAGTGAATTGTTCCCGACCAACATCCGCGCACGGGCCGTGGGCTTCTGTTACTCGTTCAGCCGTTTGTCGACGGTGTTCAGCAGTCTGCTGATCGGGATTTTCCTCGAACACTTCGGCACACCGGGGGTGCTGGCCTTCATTGTCAGCAGCATGTTGATCGTGATGATCACCATCGGTTACTTCGGCCCGCGTACGCGCAACCTGGCACTGGAGAACATTGCCCACCGCTGAAGCGGTGACCGTCTGCCGCCGAGCGGCAATAACTGACCGCCGCCATGCCTGCATCGCCGCGTAAAACCGGCGTTTCAGCGGCGGCACGCTAATTGCTCCTACACAATCAACAGCAATTACCTACAGGCTATTCATCATGTTGGTCAGTGCCCAGAAAGCTTCGATCATTCAGCAAACCCAACGCACGGACATGGACCCGACCACGGCCGCCGCGAGCGCGCTGTACAGCGGTTTGATCCAGAACGCGCAAAACACCATCGCGCAAATCAAGCAGGACAGCACCAACGCGCAGTCCTCCGGGCTGACGTCCGCGACCCAACAAATCAGCGCGGCGAGCACCATCAACGACAACGTGGATGAAGCCTTCGCCAAAACCCGCGTGGCGTTGCAGGCCTCGGTGCCGGAAGAAGACAAGAGCAAGTCCACCGACAGCGCGGCCATGGCCAACTTCAAGGACTACATGAGCAAGACCCCGGAACAGCGTTTGCGCGACAGCATTCTGCAAGAGATGGGCATTACCGAAGACCAACTGAAAGCCATGCCGCCGGCGCAGCAAGTGGCGATTGGCAAAGAGATCGCCGAACGTCTGCAAGACAAAATGAAACTGGCGCAGGCCGACAAGGACAACGGCAGCAGTGACAAGGCTGACGGCCAGCAAGTGGTCGACAAGTTCCTCGCTGCGCTCTAAGCGAACAGCCACAACCTGGCAAACACTGCCCCTATTCGGGCGGTGTTGCGGCTGACCTGTAAGTTCTGACAGTAGACACTCCATGGCGCTCGAAGAATCATGAATGCGCACGGCATTCACATGCGCGCCCCTGATGATCGATAAACACTGGAGGTTTACATGTCAGCAAAAGGCACCCAATCACTCACGTCAGCCCAATCGCCAAAAAACTTTTCCGGGACGTGCACGGCCAAGTTCCTGAGTGACGGAGAGCATCTGCCTATTGATTTTGAAGGTTCAAGCTTCGTGATCAACTATGGCTCGCTCTTTCCGAAAAGGATCAACTATATCCATATCGGCGATACCGTCGACGGCGGTCGCTATTTTGATTTCACCATCGAGCCACCCCGTGGCGACGGCACGTATCCAATCCCTCTGACCAGTAGCAATGCACGGTTCACCTACAACAGATATGGATTTAATATCGTCGAGGGCGATTTGATCCTCACCGTCACTAATGGCAATTGCACTGGCAACTTCAAGCTGAAAGTGACGGGAAATCCAAGCGGTGGCGGCGAGGAAACGTTAAGCATTGAAGAAGGCGTATTCGATATTTACGCGATCTGATGTGCTACCCCTCCGGACTTATCTTGCGGAGGGGTATTGTTCAATTTTTCAGTTCAACTGCAACGTCGAGTTGAACTGGCTGATCGCATCGACGACATGCCGCGAACCTTGTTGAATCTCCAGAATCACCTCCCCTGCCTCGTTGGCCAGTTCCACCCCTAGACCGGTTCGGCTCAGACTCGATTGCATGCTGGTGACCGCGCTCAGCGACAAATCATGGTTTTTGCGCACCACTTCGACAATCTCCAAAGTTGCCTGGCTAGTTCGCGCGGCGAGGCTGCGGACTTCGTCGGCGACCACCGCAAACCCACGCCCATGCTCGCCCGCGCGCGCCGCTTCAATGGCCGCGTTAAGTGCCAGCAAGTTGGTCTGGTCGGCAATGCCGCGGATGGTCTGGACGATGCTGCCGATGATGTCCGACTGTTTGCTTACAGCATCAATGCTGACGGCGGCTTCGTTAAGGTCGCGGGAAATGTCCTGAATGATCTGCACGGTCTGCTGAACCACTTGCGACCCTTTCTGCGCGCAGGCGTCGTTTTGTACCGAGGTGCTGTGCGCGGATTCCGCAGCAGATTGCAGAGTGGTGACCTGGTTGGTGATGTCGCTGGCGAACTTCACCACTTTGTACAACCGGCCTCTGCTGTCGAACAGCGGGTTGTATGACGCTTCCAGATAAACCGTATGGCCGTGCTTGTCTTTGCGTTCAAAGCGGTGCGAGTGATATTCGCCACGATTGAGTGATGCCCAGAACGCCTTGTACTGCGCCGACTCGGCCTCGGCGCGATGGCAAAACAGGCTGTGATGCTGACCGACTACTTCATTCAGCGAGAAATGCATGGTCTTCAGGAAGTTCTCATTGGCGGTAATCACCCGGCCATCCGGGGTGAACTCGATCACTGCCATCGAGCGCCCGATAGCGGCGAGCATGCTTTCGTTTTCATGCTCTTGGTAGATGCGATCGGAAATGTCCGACGCCACTTTGATCACACTTTTAACCTGACGGTCCGACGCATAGACCGGCATGTAACTGGCCTCGAGCCAAATCTCCCGACCGGCCTTGTTCAACCGCTGGAACGTACCGCTGACCGGCTCGCCGCGCGCCAAGTCACGCCATAACCTGGCGTATTCCTCGCTGCGGTAGAACGCTTCTTCACAGAATATACGGTGATGTTTACCGCGCACTTCTTCGACGCTGTAACCCATGGTCGCGCAGAAGTGTTCATTGGCGTCGAGCACAATGCCTTCCGGGCTGAACTCGATCATCGCCATCGAGCGACTCACCGCCGCCAACTTGGCGTTGGCTTCGGTCAGCGCGCAACTGAAGCGCTCGATCTGCTGCAAATCAGCCTTGTGATGTAGGTTGAACATGGTTCTATCACCTTAAGCGCGGTCTTCTGATTGATGAAAGTTGTCGGTCTTTCAAATGCTCATGAAACAGGCACACGCATCCCGCCAAGGGCAGGAAGTGTCAGGTGATAGGTGATGTTCAATCGGAACGTCCATGCAGCAACGCTCTTATCAAGACATCCTTCTCTTGATAGCCCGGTCGGGCCAGCCCTAACGATTTGGTAAGTAACTCCATTTACCGCACAGCTCCGTGTTGTGAAAATCGGTGCGTTGGTTGCGCACTCTGGTGATGTCGAACGCGGTGAAATCTGATCTGGACACTTAGTTATGGCTAAGCATAGCCAGCGCCATCAACCGCGCAAGGCCAGCAATCGGCCAGTATTCAGGGTGTTCAGGACAAATGCCGGACTTGGCCGACGGTTTCGGCGCCATCAACTATTTAAAATTTCATTTTACCCAGCCGCGTTGCACGCCTGACACTGGAAGGCTTCGTCCACCTGGAGCGCTTCCCATGAAGTTATATTTCGCCCCGCAAGCCTGCTCGATGGCGCCGCACATTGTGCTGCGCGAACTCGATCTGCCGTTCGAGTTGGTTCGTGTCGATAACAAAACCAAGAAAACCGCCGCCGGTGACGACTTTCTCGCGATCAATCCCAAAGGTTATGTTGCGGCGCTGCAACTGGACGACGGTCAGGTGTTGACCGAAGGCCCGGCCATTTTGCAATACCTCGCAGACCTGCGCCCCGAGGCCAAACTGGCACCGGCCAACGGCAGTTTCGAGCGCGTGCGTTTGCAGGAATGGCTGAACTTTGTATCGACCGAGATTCATGGCGGACTGGGTTGGCTGTTCAACTCGCAGTTTCCGGAAGAGACTAAAGCGCAGATCAAAGAGAAGTTGTTCAAGCGCTTCAAGGTGCTGACCGCAACCCTGGAAAAGCAGGATTATTTGCTGGCCAGCGGGTTCAGCGTGGTGGATGCGTACCTGTTTACCGTGCTGCGCTGGACGTCGTTGTTTGCGATTGATTTGAATCAGTGGCCAGCGTTGGCGCAGTTTCAGGCGCGGGTAGAGGCGCGGCCCGCGGTGAAAGCGGTACTGGCGGAAGAAACGGCGTAAGACTTGAGAGCATGTGTGGCGAGCGAGCTTGCTCGCTCGCCACAGGTTTTTTGTTGATTGTTAAAACTCGTTGTTAATGCCCGAACACGTCCACCTTTTTGGCCTTCTTGTCCGCGCGTTTTTCATCGGCGGTTTTTGCCGGTTTTTTCTTCGCTGCTTTCTTTGAATCCATGCCTTTGGCCATGATACGTACTCCACTCATACGGGATGTGAGGTCAGGTATACACCTATCGCCGCGCGCGCGTTCTTTTATAATCGCCGACTTTACCGACTGACAGCCCAGGCCCATGCCAGACACCCAATACGCCCTGCTCGACGAGCCGTTATGGCCGCTGATGAACAAGTTTTACCGTGCCCACCAATCGCCGATGAAAGCGGTGCGCGATGCGCAATTGTGGGTGGCGCGGCGTGGCGAAATCGTCGCTGCGTTATGCTTGCGGCCGGTGGCGGGCGGTTATTGGCTGACCGGGTTGTTTGTCGATCCGGCGTGTCGCGAACAAGGGATCGCGGCGGCGCTGATAGCCGAAGCGGTCAAGGGCCTCGACAGCCCGGTGTGGTTGTACTGCCATCCGGATTTGCGCGGGTTTTATGAGCGACGCGGGTTTACGTTCGACCCGCAAATGCCCTACGCGATGGTCGAGCGATTGGCGCGGTATGCACGGAGCAAACCGATGATTGCGATGGGATTGGGCTAGAGACACATCAAACCTGCAGGAGCGAGCCTGCTCGCGAAAGCGCTGTGCCAGTCACTATCAAGGTGGCTGACATGGCCCCATCGCGAGCTGGCTCGCTCCTGCAGTAGATTTTTGCTGTTGCAGGGTTATTCGTCTGCGGCCGGGTCGAGTTCCGGGAACAGCACTTCGGTGAAGCCGAATTTGCTGAAATCGGTAATCCGCGACGGGTACAAACGGCCGATCAGGTGATCACATTCGTGCTGCACCACCCGCGCATGAAACCCCGAAGCGATGCGCACAATCGGCTGGCCCTTCGGGTCAAAACCTTCATAACGAATATGCTCGTAACGCTGCACCGCACCACGCAAACCGGGCACGGACAGGCAACCTTCGAACCCCTCTTCCAGGGTCGGGCTGAGCGGCGTGATCAACGGGTTGATCAGAATCGTCTGCGGCACCGCTTCGGCGTCGGGATAGCGTTCGCTGTGCTCGAAACCGAAGATCACCAGTTGCAGATCGACGCCCACTTGCGGCGCGGCCAGGCCAACGCCGCCGACGCTTTCCATGGTCTGGAACATGTCGTCGATCAATTCCCATAGTTCAGGGCTGTCGAACATTTCTGACGGTACAGGCGGGGCGATGCGCAGCATGCGCTCATCACCCATTTTCAGGATTTCACGGATCATGTTCAGACTTCGTCAGTGTTCGGCTTGAGCGAGTGATCTCGTCCCAGTCCCGAAACGTGTTGTTTGGTGTCTTCCTGGTCGTTTTCGCCGGGGACTTTTTCACCGGGGTCTTTACCCTCGGTCGACATGTGCTCGATCACCGCATTCATCTCCGCACCGAGCAGCAACACGGCAGCGGAAATGTAGAAGTACAGCAACAGCACAATGATCGCGCCGATACTCCCATACATGGCGTTGTAATCGGCGAATGTTTTGACGTAGAACGCGAAACCCAGCGACGCGCTGATCCACACCACCACGGCCAATACCGAGCCTGGCGTGATGAAACGGAATTCCTGTTTAACGTCGGGCATCACGTAGTAGATCAACGCCACCGCGACCATCATCAGAATCACGATCACCGGCCAACGGGCGATGGTCCACACCGTGACGATGAAGTCTTCGAGCCCGACTTGCGCGGCAATCCAGCCCATCACTTGCGGCCCGAGCACCATCAACGCGGCGGCGATCAACAGCATCCCGGCAATGCCGATGGTGTAGAAAATCGACAGCGGAAAGCGCTTCCACACTGGCCGGCCTTCGACCACGTCATACGCCGCGTTCATCGCGCTCATCATCAGGCGCACGCCCGACGAGGCGGTGTAGAGGGCGATGACGATACCGATCGAGAGCAGACCACCTTTCGATTGCTGCAACTGGTCGATGACCGGGTTCACTTGTTCCAGCGCCTGAGGCGGCAGCACCAGTTCCGATTGCAGGCGCAGCCACGAGAAAAAGTCCGGCAGGTGCAGGAAACCGATCAGGGCAATCAGGAAGAGAATGAAGGGGAACAGCGAGAACAGCATTTGGTAAGCCAGCGCGGAAGCGTAGGTCGACATTTCATCATCGATGAATTCTTTGACCGTACGCACCATCACGCGGTGCAGGGGCAGGCGTTTCATGTCCGGGAAAATCATTAGCGTCTCCTTTCGCCGCAAAAAGGTTGAAGTCGTGGCGACTCAGGGTCCGTTTTCTACATCAAAGTAGCCTGTTTGGCGACTTTGAAACAATTTCGTTTTAATCCGGTGCATCTGACACAAAAACGGCCATCCGTGAATGGCCGTTTTTTTGCTGCATTTAACCAGGCGATCACGCCTTGTCGACGCCCTTCTTGACGGCGTCCTTGGCTTTGCCCACAGCTTGCTGAGCTTCGCCTTTCTTTTCCTGAACCTTGCCTTCGACTTGCAATTTGTCGTTGTCAGTCGCTTTGCCTACGCCTTGTTTGACGTTGCCGACTGCTTCGTTTGCCATGCCTTTAACTTTATCGCCAGTGCTGCTCATGGTGTTTCTCCTGTGAACATTTAACGGGGAAAGTCGTTACACAAAGATTGACCGGCGGCCATTGGCGGGAGTTTCATTTATTTTTTCAGCGACATTTCATCGCGGCGCAAAGGTTGGGCTTTATGTTTGCCCGCCAACCCCCGAGAATGCGCAACGTATTCAGGCTCAGGCGCTGAAGATCCAATCCCGTAGGAATGTTATGAAACTCGATAAAAAGCAGGCCATTGCCCGCAGAAACCAGGAACTCGGCGGTGCTGTGCTTGGCGTCAACAACTGCCATTTCACCGAATTGAACCGCAATCGCAACATCTGGTGGTTTGATATTCCGGTCGCACGGCTGGCCGTCGGTCAGTACGAATGGGTGCATTTGCTGATGCACACGCCGGACACCGACGAGCTGGTGCATTTGAAAGTGCCGACGGTGTTCCTGCGCGAGAAACTCGAAGGCCTGGTGGTGCGCAACGAAGGCAAGCGCAAAGCGGCGTTGAGCCTGGAGTTGAGCGCCGACAAGGACTCGTACCTGCAGGACATGCGTCCGACGGGGACCAACGTCAATTTCGCGCCGTTCCGCCTGTAACGCCGGACCACTGTGGCGAGGGGCCTTGCCCCGTCCAGCTGCGAAGCAGTCGTAAAATCGCACGTTCGGGGGCGCTTCGCGGCCCAACGGGGGCAAGCCCTCTCGCCACAGAGTCCTCGTGAAGTTGAGCTGCAAACAAAAAGCCCCGCATCTGCGGGGCTTTTGTGTTTCAGCGTGTTTTATTTCTTCAGACCGAGCTTTTTCAGTTCTTCGTCGCGCAGTTCGCGGCGCAGGATCTTGCCGACGTTGGTGGTCGGCAGCGCATCGCGGAATTCCACGGAACGCGGGACTTTGTAACCGGTGACGTTGGCGCGCATGTGCTCCATCACCTGTTCCTTGGTCAGCGTCACGCCCGGTTTGGCGACGATGAAAATCTTGATCGCCTCGCCCGACTTCTCGTCCGGCACGCCGATGGCTGCGCATTGCAGCACGCCTGGCAGAGTCGCCAAAACGTCTTCGAGCTCATTCGGATAAACGTTGAAACCGGAGACCAGAATCATGTCTTTCTTGCGATCGACAATGCGCATGTAGCCGTCTGGCTGAATGATCGCGATGTCGCCGGTTTTCAACCAGCCTTCGCTGTCGAGCATTTCATCGGTGGCGTCCTGGCGCTGCCAGTAGCCCTTCATCACCTGCGGGCCCTTGACGCACAGCTCGCCGATTTCGCCCAGTGGCTGTTCAACGCCGGCATCGTCGATGACTTTGCACAGGGTCGACGGCACCGGAATGCCGATGGTGCCGATCTGGATGTTCTGGATCGGGTTGACCGTGGCCACCGGGCTGGTTTCGGTCATGCCGTAACCTTCGCAGATGGCGCAACCGGTCACCGCTTTCCAGCGCTCGGCAGCGGCCAATTGCAGGGCCATGCCGCCGGACAAAGTGACTTTCAGCGCCGAGAAATCCAGTTTGCGGAACGCTTCGTTATTGCACAGCGCAACAAACAGCGTGTTGAGGCCGACAAAACCGCTGAACTTCCACTTCGACAGTTCCTTGACCATCGCCGACAAGTCGCGCGGATTGCTGATCAGGATGTTGTGGTTGCCGATCAGCATCATCGCCATGCAATGAAAGGTGAAGGCATAGATGTGGTAAAGCGGCAGCGGCGTGATGAGGATTTCGCAGCCTTCATTGAGGTTGGAACCCATCAGCGCCTTGCATTGCAGCATGTTCGCCACGAGGTTGCGGTGGGTCAACATTGCACCCTTCGCCACGCCGGTGGTGCCGCCGGTGTATTGCAGCACGGCAACGTCGCCGCTGTCCGGGTTGGCTTCGGCGACCGGTTGGCCGTGGCCCTTGCTCAACACGTCGTTGAACTTGACGGCTTTCGGCAGGTGATACGCCGGGACCATTTTCTTCACGTACTTGATGACGCTGTTGATCAGCAGGCGCTTGAGCGGCGGCAGCAGGTCGGCGACTTCAGTGACGATGACATGTTTGACGCCGGTTTTCGGCACGACAGTCTGGGCCAGGTGTGCCATGTTGGCGAGGCAGACGAGGGCTTTGGCCCCGGAGTCGTTGAATTGGTGTTCCATTTCCCGCGCGGTGTACAGCGGGTTGGTGTTGACCACGATCAGCCCGGCGCGGATGGCGCCGAATACGGCGACCGGGTACTGCAACACGTTAGGCAGTTGCACGGCGATTCGATCACCGGGCTGCAAGTCGGTATGCTGTTGCAGGTAAGCGGCAAAGGCACCGGACAATTCGTACAGTTCACCGTAGGTGATTGTCTTGCCCAGGTTGCTGAAAGCCGGTTTGTTGGCGAAGCGTTGGCAGGATTGCTTCAACACTGCCTGAATATTCGGATACTCGTCTGGATTGATGTCGGCAGCAATCCCGGCAGGGTACTTATCCTTCCAAAAGTCTTCGATCATGGAAGCCCACTCCTCAGCAACGCGAATTCATCACCGCATTTGATGCGATTATTATTGGTGTGTGTTTTTAGGGTGAATCTGGCTTTTATATAGGCCGAGAAGTCACAAAAGCGCGCCGAGAGTAGCAGCTTTGCCAAGGGCCGACTAGAGCCAAAAAGAGCCTCTACAGTCACTTTAATGACTCAAGAATAGCAAGCAGTCATTTTAGAGCAAAAATTCTATACCTCCGTGAAACCCCCGGAATTCGGGGGTTATCCAAAAAAAATCGCGAGCGAGCTCGCTCCCGCAGGATCATCGAAAACCCTGTGGGAGCGAGCTTGCTCGCGATCGCGCTAAGCGCGGCTATTCAACCCTTATGCAATATCCCGCAACTCGCGGCGCAAAATCTTGCCCACCGGCGTCATCGGCAACGACTCACGCAACACAATGTGCTTCGGCACTTTGTACGCGGTGAAGTTTTCCTTGCAGTAAGCCTTAAGCTCTTCGAGGCTGACCCCCGATTCACGCGCCACCACAAACAACTTCACCGCCTCCCCCGAACGCTCGTCCGGCACGCCGATTACCGCGCAATTGGCGACTTTCGGGTGGGCCATGACCACGTCTTCGATTTCATTCGGGTACACGTTGAAACCCGAGACGATGATCATGTCTTTCTTGCGATCGACGATGCGCACAAAACCGTCCGGGTCGATCACCGCGATGTCACCGGACTTGAACCAGCCCTCGGCATCCAGCACTTCGGCGGTGGCCTCGGGTTTCTGCCAGTAGCCCTTCATGATCTGCGGGCCTTTGATGCACAACTCGCCCCGCTCGCCCAGCGCTTGCTCGACACCTTCGTCGTTGATGATTTTCAGCGTGGTGCCCGGCACCGGCAGGCCGACCGTGCCGATGCGCGATTTATCGCCATACGGGTTAGTGCAGGCCACCGGCGAGGTTTCGGTCAGGCCGTAGCCTTCGGTGATCCGGCAACCGGTGAGCTGCTCCCAGCGCTCGGCGGTGGCTTTGACCAGCGCGGTGCCACCGGAGTTGGTGAGTTTGAGACTGGAGAAATCCAGCGTCTTGAAATCCGGGTGATCCATCAACGCCACAAACAGCGTGTTCAACCCGAGCAGCGCCGAGAATCGCCAGTTTTTCAGCTCTTTGATAAAGCCCTTGATGTCGCGCGGATTGGTGATCAGCACGTTGTGGTTGCCGGTGACCATCATGCACATGCAGTTCGCCGTGAATGCATAGATGTGGTACAGCGGCAGCGGCGCGATCATCACTTCCTGACCTTCACGCAACAACGGCTGGCCGTCGCTGCCGAACTGGCCGAGACACGCGCGCGCCTGTTGCATGTTTGCCACCAGATTGCCGTGGGTGAGCATCGCACCCTTGGCCAAACCGGTGGTGCCGCCGGTGTATTGCAGCACGGCAATGTCGCCGAGCCCGGCATTCAGTGGCTTGATCCCCAGGCCTCGGCCCTGACGCAGCGCGCTTTTGAAGGAAATGGCCTGCGGCAAGGAATACGCCGGGACCATCTTCTTCACTTTGTTGACCACGGTGTTGATCAGCCAGCCCTTGGCGGCGGGCATCAGGTCGCCCATCTTCGCTTCGATCAGGTACTGGATCTCGGTGTCGGCCAGCACTTCCTGGACCTTGGAACCGAACACATTGAGGTAGACCAGCGCCCGGGCGCCGGAATCCTTGAACTGGTGGCGCATCTCGCGCGGGGTATACAGCGGGTTGGTGTTGACCACGATCAGCCCGGCGCGCAGGGCACCGAACACCGCAATCGGGTAATGCAGGACGTTGGGCATCTGCACCGCGATGCGGTCGCCCGGCACCAGGTCGGTGTGGGCCTGCAGATAACCGGCGAATGCAGCGCTGTAGCGTTCCAGCTGGGCGTAGGTCAGGGTCACGCCCATATTGCTGAAGGCCGGACGATCGGCGAATTTCTTGCAGGAGCGCTCGAACACCTCGATCACCGACTTGTAAGCGCCCAGCTCGATATCCAGGGGCACGCCGGCCGGGCGTTTGTCATTCCAGAAATCAGGTTGCATTGTTCTTGTCCTCTTTACCTGAATCTATCCGGGGCCACTTCTGTCATTTGTGAAACACCAACAACGGAAAGCGGAGCTTCACGGACACTAGCAGTTATGGCGAATCAGGCAAATATGGCCAAGTGCGTCATAGATCGTGTGAATCTTCCTGCCCCGCCGTGGGCTGATCAGACGAGGCGCGTCGGATGCGCTATACAATGCAACGACACACAGCAACACCCGCAGCAACACTGTGCAAAGGAATCGCCATGACCCACGACACTTTCTGGCTGACCGCAAGTGATCACAGCCGTCTCTTCGTCAACCAGTGGTTGCCCGACGCGCCGTTGAAAGCGCTGATTCTGCTGGCCCACGGGATGGCCGAACACAGCGGTCGCTATGACCGGCTGGCGCAAAGTTTCTGCGCGCAGGGGTATGGCGTCTACGCACCGGACTTGCGCGGACATGGCAAAACTGCCGAAAACGCCACGCTCGGGCATTTCGCCGATGACGATGGCTGGTGCAAGGTAGTCGGCGATCTCGCCAGCCTCAATCAACACATCGGCCAGCAGCATCCCGGCGTGCCGATTGTGCTGTTGGGCCACAGCATGGGCAGCTACATCGCCCAAGCGTATTTGCTGCATCACAGCGCCAGCCTGCACGGGGCGATCCTCAGCGGCTCGAATTTTCAGCCGATCGCGCTGTATCGCGCGGCGCGGCAGATTGCCCGGCTGGAACGCTTGCGTCAGGGGCCGAAGGGGCGCAGTGCGCTGATCGAATATCTCTCGTTCGGCTCGTTCAACAACAAATTCAAACCGACCCGCACCCGATTCGACTGGCTGAGCCGCGACCCGGCGCAGGTCGATCTGTACGCCAACGACCCGCTCTGCGGCTTTCGTTGCACCAATCAGCTGTGGATCGACTTGCTCGGCGGCTTGCAGCAAATCAGCAAAGCGTCCAATCTCGCCCAGGTCGATCCGGGCCTGCCCTTGTTGGTAATGGGCGGTGAATGTGATCCGGTGAGCGACGGCAAGCGTCTGAAAGATCTGGCCAATGCGCTGCGCACCGCCGGCAGCCAGAACCTGCAACTGAATATTTACCCGCAGGCACGCCACGAACTGTTCAACGAGAGCAACCGCGATGAAGTGACCGCCGACGTATTGAACTGGATTGCCGAGGCGCTGAGCCACCGCCGCCCGGCCAGAACCGAATAGTTTTCAGATGGTTTTCACAACCGATTTTCCAATCGTTGTTTTTGTGGATTTTTAAATTCGTCACAGGAATTGAGACAAATGACCCAGGTTACCAACACCCCTTACGAAGCCCTTGAAGTCGGCCAGACCGCCAGCTACAGCAAAACCGTCGAAGAGCGCGACATTCAGTTGTTCGCCGCGATGTCCGGTGACCATAACCCGGTGCACCTGGACGCCGAATTCGCCGCCGGCACCATGTTCAAGGAACGCATCGCCCATGGCATGTTCAGCGGCGCGTTGATCAGCGCAGCGGTGGCTTGTGAGTTGCCTGGACCGGGGACTATTTATATCGGTCAGCAGATGAGCTTTCAGAAACCAGTGAAAATCGGCGACACACTGACCGTGCGCCTGGAAATTCTCGAGAAGCTGCCAAAGTTTCGCGTGCGCATTGCCACCCGAGTATTCAACCAGCGCGATGAATTGGTAGTAGACGGCGAAGCGGAGATCCTGGCGCCACGCAAGCAGCAGACCGTGACATTGCCAGTACTGCCGGCGATCAGCATCGGCTGATCAAGCCCTGCATTTGTGATGATCGGGCTTGTGTGGCGAGGGGGCTTGCCCCCGTTGGGCCGCGAAGCGCCCCCAAACCCTGCAACCACGATGCATCAGCAAGACCGAGCAAGATGGTTTTGCGACTGCTACGCAGCCGAACGGGGGCAAGCCCCCCTCGCCACAGGTACGCGCCGCTTTATTGCGGGCATAAAAAAACGCCAGTCAAACTGGCGTTTTTTGTTACAGCGACAAGCAATTACGAGCGAGCACGAGCCTGGTTACGCAGGGCTTTTACCTGGTCGTGGTTGCGTTGTACGCCGTGGTACTGACGCTCAACCAGGTCACGAATGCCTACCAGATTGTGCTTGGTGATTTTTTCCAGCGCTTCTTTGTAAGCCTTCAGCGCGTGGTCTTCACCGCGTTCAGCTTCGTTCAGTACGGCTTCTTCATCTTTGCCGGTGAACATTGCTTTCACGTCTACCCAGCGACGGTGCAGGTCACCGCTGACGCTGGTCGAAGTTTCCGGGTCGCCGCCCATCGAGCGTACAGCGGCTTGCAGTTCTGCAGCAGCGGCAGCGCAATCAGCGGAACGGGTAACAAACAGAGATTTCAGTTCTGGATGCTTGATATCTTCAGCGCAAGTCTTGAACCCTTCCTGACCGTCTTTGCTGGTTTCGATCAGGTCGTTGAGTACAGAGATGGCTTCTTTATTCACGTCGGTCATTTTCAATTCCTCGCGGTTTGATGAGAGATGCAATAGCTATTGCAGCCTGCATGCCAGCTTTGGATTGAATATTTAATCGTTATATTTCAATGACTTATCTTTTTCACCAAAATCTGTATCAGTGTTATTTGCATGATCTGTCATTTGGCCTGCATGCAGAATGCCTGTATTTTCCAGACTGTTTGAATCCAGACGACTGATGAATGAATCCTGAAAAGCTCGAATTGCTGATTACCCGCGAAATGCCCTTCGGCAAATACAAGGGCCGGATCATTGCCGATCTGCCCGGCCAATATCTCAACTGGTTCGCCCGCGAAGGTTTCCCGCACGGCGAGCTCGGCGGTTTGCTTGCGCTGATGCAGGAAATCGATCACAACGGTTTGTCCGAGTTGCTCGACCCGCTGCGCGCCAAACATGGCAAACCCGCACCTCGCCACTGAATCGACTGAGTAGCCCATGCCCGATAACACCCGCCGTGCCCGCGATGAAGACTTCTGGCTGACTTTCGCCGACCGTTACGCCGTCCAGCCTGGCCCGATCAATCTGGAGAATGGCTATTTCGGACGCATGTCGCGCACGGTGGTCGAGGAATACCAGCGCAATATCGAGCTGATCAATCGCAGCAATTCGGTGCAGGTGCGCCAGCGTTTCGAGCCGCAGGACAGCCTCGACATCCGCGCGCAGCTTGCCGAGATGCTGGGCGTGCGCGCGCACTCGATCGCCCTCACCCGCAACGCCTCGGACGGCTTGCAGGCGCTGATCCGCAACTACAACCGCTTGCAGCCGGGCGATCAGGTGCTGATCTGCGATCTGGAATACGACACGGTGAAAGGCGCCATGCGCTGGCTGGCCGGTCATCGTGGCGTCGAGGTGATCGAGATTGATCACCAGCACCCGGCGACTTTTGACAGCCTGCTGGCCAGCTACCGCGAGGCCTTAGTGCGTTACCCGCGCTTGAAACTGATGGCCCTGACCCACGTCACCCACCGTACCGGGTTGGTGATGCCAGTCCAGGCGATTGCTGCGCTGGCGAAGGAACACGGCGTAGATGTGATTCTCGACGGCGCGCATGCGCTCGGCCAGCTGGAATTCGATCTGGAATCGCTGGGCATCGCCTTCGCCGGTTACAACCTGCACAAATGGATCGGCGCGCCGCTGACCCTTGGCTTCATTTATATCGCCCCGCAGCGCCTGGCCGACATCGACCCGGACATGGGCGAGATGCACTTCCCGCTCAACGACATTCGCGGCCGCACGCCGTACAGCACGCCGAACATTCCGGCGCTGATGACCTTGCCCCTGGTGCTCGAAGAACATCAGGCGATGGGCGGCTCGGCAGCCAAAGGTGCACGCCTCAACTATCTGCGTAATCGCTGGGTCAGCGCCGTGCATGAACTGCCCGGCATCGAAGTGATGACCCCGGACGATCCGCGGTTGTATTGCGGCATCACCTCGATGCGCTTTACCAATCACGCGGACCAGCAAGTCATGGCCGAACGGCTGCTCAGTGAGTACAACCTGTTCACCGTGGTGCGCAGCGGTGCGGCGAGCGGGCCGTGTATTCGCATCACGCCGGGGCTGACCACCACTGCTGCCGAGATCGATCTGCTGATCAAAGCGCTGACCGAGCTGTGTTGATCGCATCAAGTCGCGTGCACGCACCTACACCGTGTATTTATCGAAATCCTCGGGTTTGATCTGAGTCGACACCGCAAAGGTGTCGATGCCGATGGTCATGTGCCCGAAAAATCCGTCTTCATGGCTTTCCCGCGCAATGCTGTTGACCGTCAGGGTCGAGGCGTTGCCGTTCATTTGTTGATGATATTGATCCTGATGGTTGTCCAGCGGCAGCAGGCTGCGGCCTCTGTAGGCTTTGCCATTGAGCACTGAGCGGGAAGCCACTTCGGGAAAATACAGTTGGCCGACCCACGCGACGTGGCGCTCTTCGAGGTAGTTGTTGCCACCGGTGATGCGCACTGCGACGTGAATGTGCAGCGCGCGGCCGGCATAAAAGCCTGGATAAATCGTGGTGAAGCGCACGACGCCTTTGTTATCGCTGAATTGCCCGCCGCGCAGGTAGGTGTCGTCATCGGTGCGCGGGACGGCGCCGATGTGGTCGGCTTCGACTTCCTGATCCGGATCAACCTTGCTCCAGCCCGAATAGGCGCCACGCGCGTTGCAGTGCCAGATATCCACCAGCGCGCCGCTTACAGGCTCGCCGGTCATGGCGTCGACAATTGACAGGCGCAACACCAGCGGAACGCCGTCCTGGCTTTCGCTGATGTTTCTGCGGATCAGTTTGGGGTTGCGGAAATACGGGCCGGCGATGTGCTCAGGCGAGAGCAGCAAAACCGTGTCGCGAGGGGCAGCAGTGGTGTAGTCCATGACGTTCTCTCTTCCTTAAGATTTTTGAAGGATAGAGAGAGAACCGCGCCGGCATGCGGTATCTATGTATCGAGGCGTGTATCTGAACGCGTTGCTTGTGTAGCAGCGAGGCTTGCCCGCGAAAGCGGTTTCAGATCCAACCAATGTGTTGAATGTGCCGGCGCTTTCGCGGGCAAGCCTCGCGCCCACAGGACTCGATGACTTTCCGGGCAAAAAAAAACGGTGCACCGACCAAGTGCACCGCTATAGCCGTAGAACACACAACGAAGTGTCTGGTAACAATCAAATCAGTCCAGCAGCGCGAGAGCCTCGGCGGTGCATTCCTGAATGCGCGCCCAGTCGCCGTTCTTGATCCACTCCGGATCAAGCATCCAGCTACCGCCCACGCACATGACGTTTTTCAACGCCATGTAGCTTTTGATATTGGCCGGGCTGACGCCGCCAGTCGGGCAGAATTTGACCTCGCCGAACGGGCCGCCCAAGGCTTTGATCGCCGCGACGCCGCCGCTGACTTCCGCCGGGAACAGCTTGAAGCGGCGATAACCCAAACCATAACCTTCCATGATTCCGGAAGCGTTGCTGATGCCGGGCAACAGCGGAATCGCGCTGTCGACACTGGCTTCAAGCAGGTCGCGGGTAATGCCCGGGGTGACGATGAACTGCGAGCCGGCCGCTTCGGCAGCGGCAAGCATGCTGCGATCGAGCACCGTGCCGGCGCCGGTCACCAGTTCCGGACGCTGCTCGCGCAGGATCTGGATGGCTTTGAGGCCGAACTGCGAACGCAGGGTCACTTCCAGCGCCGTCAGGCCACCGGCGGCCAGGGCGTCGGCCAGTGGCAGCACGTCCTGTTCGCGAGCGATGGTAATCACCGGCAAAATCCGCGCCTTGGCACAGAGGCTGTCGATCAGGGCAACTTTATCCGCCATGGAAACGGTCGGGGGAGTGTTTTTCATAGCGGCTGATCCTTGGCTCATGGGCACCAGTAAATCTCTAACGTAGGTTGCAGAAACGCGCGAATCGGCATGGCGGCGACATCGTCACCGGCCAATGCGGCACTCAAGGTCGTCAGTTTCGACTGACCGGAAATCGACAAAACGGTGGTCTTGGCCGAAGCCAGCAACGCACGACTCATGGTCAGGCGTTGATGCGGCACGGTCGGCGCCAGCATCGGATAGCAGCGACGCGTGCCATTGGCCGCCAGGGCCTCGGGCAGATTCGGGCTGTTGGGGAACAGCGACGCGGTGTGACCGTCATCGCCCATGCCGAGGATCAGCACGTCGATCGGTGGCAATTCGGCGAGCAGGCGATCAGCTTGCTCGGCTGCCAGCTCGACGGTGGCAGTGGCGCTGTACAAGCTCAAAAACTGCGCCTTGGCCGCCGGGCCTTGCAGCAGATAACGCTTGAGCAGGCCGGCGTTGCTGTCGGCGTGCTCCACCGGCACCCAGCGTTCGTCGGCCAGGGTCACAACGACTTTGGACCAGTCCAGCGTCTGCTTGGCCAGGTGCTGGAAAAACGCCACCGGGCTGCGACCGCCAGAAACCACCAGGGTCGCGGCGCCACGCGCGTCAATCGCATCGCTCAGTTGCTTGGCAACATTCAGCGCCAGGCCTTCGGCCAGCAGCACCGGGCTCTTGAACTCATGGGCGTTGACGCCCTGAGGCAGTTTCAATTCAGATATCGCCATACCACGACCTCCCATCCCGCGTAATCAGTGCAATGGAGCTCATCGGTCCCCAGGACCCGGCCGCGTACGGCTTGGGCGCATCACCGGATTTTTTCCACCCGGCGATCAACTGGTCACACCACTTCCACGCGGCTTCGATTTCATCTTTACGGACAAACAGGTTCTGATTGCCGCGCATCACTTCCAGCAACAATCGCTCGTAGGCATCGGGAATCCGCGCGCTGCGATAGGTGTCGGAAAAATTCAACTGCAACGGACCGCTGCGCAGCTGCATGCCCTTGTCCAGGCCTTGCTCTTTGGTCATCACACGCAAGGAAATGCCTTCGTCCGGCTGCAGGCGGATCACCAGCTTGTTGCTGATTTGCAGGCGCTGCTCCGGGGCGAAGATGTAGTGCGACGGTTCCTTGAAATGGATGACGATCTGCGACAGCTTTTGCGGCATGCGCTTGCCGGTACGCAGGTAAAACGGCACGCCGGCCCAACGCCAGTTGCGAATGTCGGCACGCAGGGCAACGAAGGTTTCGGTGTCGCTCTGGGTGTTGGAATTCGGTTCTTCGAGATAGCCCGGCACCGGTTTGCCTTCGCTGTAACCGGCGATGTATTGGCCGCGCACCACTTGCGTGGTCAGGCCTTCGGGGCTGATCGGCGCGAGGGCCTTGAGCACTTTGACTTTCTCATCGCGGATGCTGTCGGCGGACAGGTCGGCCGGCGGGTCCATGGCGATCAGGCAGAGCAGTTGCAGCAGGTGATTCTGGATCATGTCGCGCAGCTGGCCGGCCTTGTCGAAATAACCCCAGCGACCTTCGATCCCGACCTTCTCGACCACGGTGATTTCCACGTGGGAGATGTAGTTCTGGTTCCACTGGGTTTCGAACAGGCTGTTGGCGAAACGCAGCGCAATCAGGTTCTGGACGGTTTCTTTGCCCAGGTAGTGGTCGATGCGGTAGGTGCGGTTTTCCGGGAAATACTGCGCCACAGCATCGTTGACCTTGCGCGACGATTCCAGGTCCGAACCGATCGGTTTTTCGAGGACGACGCGGGTGTTTTCGCTGAGGCCAACCTTCGACAGGTTCTCGCAAATCGCGCCGTAAACGGCCGCCGGTGTCGCGAAATAGGCGATTACGCGTTGAGCAGTACCCGCCTGTTCGGCCAGGGCGACGTAGTCTTCGGAGCGCAGGAAGTCGACGTGCAGGTAGGTCAGGCGTGCGAGGAAACGTTCGAGAACCGCTTCGTCCAGCTCTTTGGCATCAACGTAGCGGCGCAGCTCGGAGGTAATGAACGCGAGGTGCTGCTGTTCGCTGCCGGGCTCACGGGCCAGCGCGATGATTCGCGAGTCCTCGTGCAACAGGCCGGCACCGTCCAATTGATACAGGGCAGGAAACAGCTTGCGCAAGGCCAGATCGCCGAGGGCGCCGAACAAGGCAAAGGTGCACGGTTCTACCGTAATCGAAGGCATGATGTTTGTTCTTTTATCAAGTTAAGCTACAAATACCTTTTTTCAAGGCATCACTCAAGGGAAAATGTAGTAATAACCACAACATTTTCGCAAAATACAGATTCCGAGTGGTGGTCGGTCGGAGCCATCAGTAGGATAGGCCACCGTGACGGGCCGCATCAAAGGCCCTTTTTGCATAGCAGAGCGCATCTTTGCGCTGCTGACTCAAGGAACATCTATGGACCGCGTGCGAAATCTGCTGGAACAAATCCAGAATCGCCTTGAAGACCTGAACAAGGCCGAGCGCAAAGTCGCCGAAGTGATCCTGCTCAATCCGCAGCAGGCCACGCGGTTCAGCATCGCCGCCCTCGCCCAGGCCTCGAAGGTCAGCGAGCCGACCGTCAACCGTTTCTGCCGCTCGTTCGGCGTCAGTGGTTACCCGGAACTCAAACTGCAATTAGCCCAGAGCCTGGCCAGTGGCGCGGCGTATGTCAGCCGTGCGGTCGAGGCGGATGACAATCCTGAGGCTTACACGCAGAAGATTTTCGGCAGCGCGATTGCCTCGCTGGACAGTGCCTGCCAGGCGCTCGACCCGAACCTGATCAGCCGCGCCGTCGATCTGTTGATTCAGGCCCGACAGATTCACTTCTTCGGCCTCGGCGCCTCGGCCCCGGTGGCGCTGGATGCGCAGCATAAATTCTTCCGTTTTAACCTGGCCGTGACCGCGCATGCCGATGTGTTGATGCAACGCATGATTGCGTCGGTGGCGCACACTGGCGAGCTGTTCGTGATCATTTCCTACACCGGGCGTACCCGTGAATTGGTGGAAGTGGCGCGGATTGCCCGGGAAAACGGCGCTTCGGTGCTGGGCCTGACTGCTGAAGGTTCGCCACTGGCCAAGGCCAGCACGCTGAGCCTGAACATTCCGCTGCCGGAAGACACCGACATTTATATGCCGATGACCTCGCGGATTATTCAATTGACGGTGCTGGACGTGTTGGCGACCGGCATGACCCTGCGCCGTGGCGTGGATTTCCAGCCGCATTTGCGCAAGATCAAAGAGAGTCTGAATGCGAGCCGCTATCCGGTGGGGGATGAGTTTAACTAACCCGGAGGGATCTTCAGCGCCTGTTCCTGCCTCATCGCGAGCAAGCTCGCTCCCACAGGGAATGTATTCCAAAGGTGCGACCAAGCTAGCTACCACAGGGGAATGCATTGCAAATGTGGGAGCGAGCTTGCTCGCGATGACGTCAGCAGCAGCACCGCAACACGTTGCTCAAACCCCAGCCCGCGCCTGCAAACTCAAATGCGCCCTCTCCCCCGGCGCCAGGCTCAGGCTGTCGGTGCCGCCGCTCGCCGCTTCCACGCAGACAAATTCCAGCACTTCATTCCAGCTCACCCCGAGCAAGGGCCGCGACCCCGGATGCCAGACCACCGTGTCGCCATCGTCACCGGTGTCGATGCACAATTCGCGCTGCCAGGCGTGGTCCTTGAGCTGTAATTCGCCGTCATGCTGGAACACCCGCTGACAGCCGCCATCCACGCGCAACTCACCTTCCTGAAGACAGGCCTGCCGACTTAACTGGTCATAACCTTGCGCGCCGTCGAGCCCAGACAGCGCTACCTCGCCAACGTCGCCAATACGCCAGTAAGCGTGCAAAGCCTGACTCAACTGGCACGGCGAGCTGTCCTGATGCTCGGTGCTCAGGCGCAAATCCATGCGTTCGCCAAGGTGCGCGTGCAGGTCAACGGTCCAGTCACACAGCTGCAATTGCCAATGCAAATGCACGCCTTCTTCGTCGTGGCGGCTATCGAGCAACTTCCAGTCGAGCAACCGCGCCCAGCCATGCGACGGCCAGGCGTTTTCGCTCGGGTGGCGGCCAAACCACGGCCAGCACACCGGCACCCCGCCACGAATCGCGCCGACGTGCGGCCACTTCGCCGCGCACCACAACCAGGGCTTTTGCCCGGTTGGCTGAAAGTGCAGCAACTGTGCGCCCTGGCGACTGAACACCGCTTGGCACAGCGGATGATCGATCACCAGCACATCGCGCATCTGATAGCGCTCCCACGCAAACACCGGGCGTTCGCGCAAGGATTTGAAGAAGCGTTGTAACGGATGCTCATGCATGTGCCGCGATCCTGAAATACATTGGTGTAGCGAACACACTGTGGCGAGGGGGCTTGCCCCCGTCGGAGTGCGAAGCGCTCCCTGAACTGTCGTTGCGATGTGCTGGAAAAACGACGACTGCTGCGCAGCCGAACGGGGGCAAGCCCCCTCGCCACAACTGGTTGCTCTCCACAACTGGTCGCTCTCCACAGCAATCCGCTCTTCACAACAGGCCCTGCACGACAAGCCCTTTGGCCACAGGGTTGTCATTGGTCCCGCGCAAAAAAAAGCGGATAGCCTTGGCCATCCGCATAAATGCGCACATAGAGGGGAGCTTATCGCAACAACGTTAGAACACCGACTGAATTTTCAGACCGGCCACCAGCGCGTTATCGACTTCATCAACACCGCCCGGGTGGGTGATGTATTGCAGGTTCGGACGCACGGTCAGCCAGTTGGTGACGTGGAAGCCGTAGTTGATTTCGTAGTTGTACTCGGTGCTGCGCAGTGGCGCGAACTGCAGGTCGTTGTAATCGCTGATGCCGTTGGACGCGTTGATCAGCTCGGCGTTTTTCTTCACGTCATCGTTGACATGAATACGCGCGAAACCGATACCGACGTCATCCTTCGGACGCGCATCAAACGGGCCTTTGTACACCAGCATCAGCGACTGATAGTTGTCGATGAAGTTGGTGTCCTTGTCGTGGAACGTCGCGTTGGCAGCGATGTTCAGACCGCGCGAAGCGTCACCGTTGTGCGTGGTGAGTTGCTGTTGCGCCACAAACCAGTAGCCGGATTTGCTGCTGTGACTGCGATAGGCGTTGCCGCTGGTGGCTGCGTCATTGCCGTTGTCGTCTTCGCGAACGTCATCCGCCTTGGCCGTGCTTTTGTAGTAACCGACACGGTATTCGCCCGGCAAGTTGTTCGGGTTCGGCAACCAGACCAGTTCAACGGGCAGGACCGTACCTTTGGTGCCGCTGCCGCTGAGTTTGAAGCCGTTACCGTGTTCCAGTTGCGACGGGTTCTGGTTGTACGCGCCGATCTGCGCATAGAACTCAGGCGAGATGTTGTACTTCACGCGAATCGCCGCTTGGCTGACTGGCCAGTTGTACCAGATGTTGGTCGCCCAGTTACCGACCTGGGAACCGCAGAACGCCAGGTTCTGGAATTCGCACGGGAAGGTGTTGAAGTCTTCACCTTCGCCGAAGTAACCGGCCTTGACGTCGAGTTTGCCGTCGAGGAACTGGTGTTTGATCCACAACTGGGTCAGACGGACCATGTGGCCACGGCCGTAGACTTCCTGCGAGGAGCTCAAGGTGCCGGCACGCGGATCGCCAACGCGGTCGTTGGAGATGTTCTGGCCATTACGGTTGGTCAGCTGGATCTTCGCTTGCGTGTTGTCCCAGCCCCAGAGTTTTTGCAAGTCCAGCGCCACGCCCAGACCGAACTGGTCGGAGTACCGCGCCGTCTTGTCGTTGTTGTAGCCGCCGTGAAGGTTGCCGCCCACTTCACCGACGTAATCGGCCTTGATGTCGATACCCTGCTCGATCAGCTTGGTCCGCTCGCCACCCCAGTCACCGGTCATCCACTGGGAGTCGGCGCTGAACGCGTCAGCCGCGTGAGCGCTACCGGCCATGGTCATTACCGCAACAGCTGACAATTGGCAGATAAGCTGAGCGTTGTTCTTCTTCTTCATCCCTACATCCTCGTTTTATTGTTATTAACTGTTTTTATCTAACGCGGTTTACATCGAATGCGACGAATGGGCCCATTCGCCACTTATCCCCTTGTAGGAGCCAGGCTTGCCGGCGAAGGCGTCCTTGAAATCGCCTTCGCCGGCAAGCCTGGCTCCTACAGTTTTTGTTTTTCAGCGCCCTTTGAACTGCGCGACGTTGCCGACCGCTGCTTCAGTTTTCGGCTGACCCGCAACGCCGAGACGCTCGCCGGTCTTGGCATCGAACAGCAGCACTTTCGCCGGATCGAATTGCAAGGTCAGGGTCTCGCCCACGCCCGGCGCAACGTCCGGCGCCAGTCGGCAGCAGACCTTGGTGTCGTTGAGGTTGACGAACACGAGCGTGTCCGGCCCGGTTGGCTCGGTGACCTGGACTTCGGCGCGGATGGTCGGCAAACCGTTCGGCTCGCCGTTGGCCAGAACGATCTGTTCCGGGCGCAGACCGAGGATCACTTCGCGATCTTCGAGGCCGGCGTCCTGCATGCCCAACGGCAATTCGCAACGCGCCTGACCGCTGTCGAGCAGGGCCAGCAGACGACCGTCCTTGCGCTGCAAACGCAGGGGGATGAAGTTCATCGGCGGTGAACCAATGAAGCTCGCCACAAACAGGTTGGCCGGGTTGTTGTAGATGTCTTTCGGCGTACCGAACTGCTGAATGATGCCGTCCTTCATCACCGCCACTTTATCGCCCAGGGTCATCGCTTCGATCTGGTCGTGGGTCACGTAAACCGTGGTGGTTTTCAGGCGCTGGTGCATCAGTTTCATTTCGGTGCGCATCTCGACGCGCAGCTTGGCGTCGAGGTTGGACAGCGGTTCATCGAACAGATAAATCTTCGGCCGCCGCGCCAGCGCCCGGCCCATCGCCACGCGCTGCTGCTGGCCACCGGAGAGCTGGCCGGGTTTGCGATTGAGCAGATGTTCGATCTGCAGCAACTTGGACACCCGTGCCACTTCGGTTTCGATGTCGGCTGCCGGCATCTTGCGAATCTTCAGGCCGAACGCGATGTTCTCGCGCACGCTCATGGTCGGGTACAGCGCGTAGGACTGGAACACCATGGCGATGTCGCGATCCTTGGGGCTCATGCCGCTGACGTCCTGGTCATCGATCATGATCGCGCCGCCGGTGATGGTTTCCAGGCCGGCGATGCAGTTCATCAGGGTCGACTTGCCGCAACCCGAAGGCCCGACAAGGATCAGGAACTCACCGTCCTTGATCGACAGGTCGATGTCCTTGAGGGTGTCCGGCAGGCCTGGGCCATAGGTCTTGTTTACATTGCGAAGTTCGAGCGTAGCCATGATTACCCCTTGACTGCGCCGGCCGTCAGCCCGCGCACGAAATACTTGCCTGCGACCACATAGACCAGCAGGGTCGGCAGCCCGGCGATCATCGCCGCCGCCATATCAACGTTGTATTCCTTGGCCCCGGTACTGGTGTTGACCAAGTTGTTCAGCGCTACGGTAATGGGTTGCGAATCACCACTGGAGAACACCACGCCGAACAGGAAGTCGTTCCAGATCTGGGTGAACTGCCAGATCAGGCAGACCATGATGATCGGCGTCGACATCGGCAGGATGATCAACCGGAAGATGGTGAAGAAACCGGCGCCATCGAGCCGCGCGGCTTTCACCAGCGCATCCGGCACGCTGACGTAGTAGTTGCGGAAAAACAGCGTGGTGAACGCCAATCCGTAGACCACGTGCACAAACACCAGACCGGTGGTGGTGCTCGCCAGGCCCATTTTGCCGAGGGTGAATGAGGCTGGCAGCAATACGGTCTGGAACGGCAGGAAGCAGCCGAACAACAGCAGGCCGAAAAACAACTGCGAACCACGGAAGCGCCACATCGACAGCACGTAGCCGTTGAGCGCGCCGATCGCGGTGGAGATCAGCACCGCCGGAACGGTGATCTTGATCGAGTTCCAGAAATACCCGTCAACCGTGGCCCAGGCCTTGACCCAGCCAATGCCGCTGACCACGGTCGGCCAGCTCAGCAGGTTGCCGGTGTTGATGTCTTCCGGTGTCTTGAAACTGGTCAGCAGCATGACCACCAGCGGAATCAGGTACAGGAACACCGCGAGGATCAGCACCGCGTAGATCGCGATGCGGCTGAGGCTGATGGCCGGTTTGGCAGCGAAACTAGTCATGGCGCTTGGTCCTCAGCTCGGAATACAGGTAAGGCACGATGATGGCGAGAATCGCCCCGAGCATCAGGATTGCACTGGCCGAACCCATGCCCATCTGGCCGCGGCTGAAGGTGAAGGAATACATGAACATCGCTGGCAGGTCGGAGGAATAACCCGGACCGCCGGCCGTCATCGCCGCCACCAGGTCGAAACTCTTGATCGCGATGTGCGCGAGGATCATCACCGCACTGAAGAACACCGGGCGCAGGCTCGGCAACACCACTTTGAGGTAGATGCGCGGCATGCTCGCGCCGTCGATCTGGGCGGCGCGGATGATCGATTGATCAACCCCACGCAGACCGGCGAGGAACATCGCCATGATGAAGCCCGAGGCTTGCCAGACGGCAGCGATCACCAGGCAATACACCACGCGATCCGGGTCGATCAGCCAGTCGAGACGAAAGCCTTCCCAGCCCCAGTCACGCAACAATTTGTCCAGGCCCATGCCCGGGTTGAGCAGCCATTTCCACGCAGTACCGGTGACGATCATCGAGAGCGCCATCGGGTACAGGTAAATGGTGCGGATGAAACCTTCGCGACGAATGCGCTGGTCGAGAAACACCGCCAGCAGTACACCGATCACCAGCGTGATGCCGATAAACATGCCGCCGAAGACCGCGAGGTTTTTGCTCGCAACCCACCAGCGGTCGTTTTCAAACAGCCGCTGGTATTGCGCCAGGCCGGCCCATTTGTAGGTCGGCAGGAATGTCGAACTGGTGAACGACAGGACAAACGTCCACAGGATATAGCCATAGAAGCCCACCAGAACGATGAACATGCTGGGCGCCAGCACCAGTTTCGGTAGCCAGCGCTGCAGCGCATCGAATGGCGAGGCCTTGCTGAACACAGCAACAGAACTCATGGGAAGATCCAGTACGAAGAGAAAATTTACGTTGGAAATGCTGACCCCTGTAGGAGTGAGCCTGCTCGCGATAGCGGTGTATCCGTCAGCCAATCATCAACTGACAGATTGCAATCGCGAGCAGGCTCGCTCCTACAGGGCCAAGCATTACTTGGCCGACTTGACCGCGGCGCCGAGTTTCTTCGCGGCGTCAGCCGGATCGGCTTTCGGGTCGTTGATGTAGTTGGTCACCACATCAAAGAACGCGCCTTGCACCGCCAGCGTGGTCGCCATGTTGTGCGCCATGCTTGGTTGCAGGCCGCCGGACTTGGCATCGGTCAGGAAGTCTTTGGCAGCGGTCTGGGCGCACGCGTCGAAACCGTACTTGCCCATGTCGGCGAGCATGTCGTTGCGAACCGGGATCGAGCCTTTGTTGATGCTGAAGACTTTCTGGAAGTTTTCACCCAATACCACTTTGGCAATGTCTTGCTGAGCGGCAGCGGTGCCCGCGTCTTTCTGCTTGAACACGGCCAGGGAGTCGATGTTGTAGGTGAACGCCTTGTCGGTGCCCGGGAACGCTACGCACTGGTAGTCGGTGCCGGCGACTTTCTTCGCGGCGGTCCATTCGCTCTTGGCCCAGTCACCCATGATCTGCATGCCGGCCTTGCCGTTGATGACCTTGGCCGCTTCCAGGTTCCAGTCCTGGCCCTTGCCGTCGGCGTCCATGTAGGTCGCGACTTTCTTCAGCTCGGTCAGCGACTTGACCATTTCCGGACCGGTCAGGGTCGCGTTGTCGAGGTCAACCAGAGCTTTCTTGTAACCGTCGGCGCCCATCACCGAGAGCACCACCGCTTCGAACACGGTGCTGTCCTGCCAAGGTTGGCCACCGTGGGCCAGCGCGATGAAACCGGCAGCCTTGAGCTTGTCGCCCGCGGCATAGAATTCTTCGAGGGTGGTCGGTGCTTTTTCGATCCCGGCTTTCTTGAACACTTCCGGGTTGATCCACAGCCAGTTGACGCGGTGAATGTTCACCGGCACGGCCACGTAATCACCGTCGTACTTCACGGTATCGGAGACTTTCTTGTCGAGCAGGCTGTCCCACTTTTCGGACTTGGCGACATCTTTCAAAGCGTCGGTGTCGAGCAGGCCGGTAGACGCCCATTCCTGAATGTCCGGGCCTTTGATTTGCGCAACGCCTGGCGGGTTACCGGCCACGGCGCGGCTTTTCAGAACGGTCATGGCCGTAGCGCCACCACCACCAGCAACGGCGCCGTCCTTCCAGGTAAAGCCGTCTTTTTCGACTTGGGCCTTGAGCACGTCTACAGCGGCTTTTTCGCCACCGGACGTCCACCAGTGAACGACTTCTACCGAACCTTTGGATTCGGCGGCAAGCACACTGAGGGGGATCGCAGACAGGGAAACGAGAGAAATGACAGTAGCGAGGCGAGAAATCGCATTCATCTAGAAGTACCTTTCTTGTTGTTATGCATTGCAAGTCTGGTGCTTGCGCTGCACGGATTTTAAACAGGAGTTATCCCTTCGCAGGTAACGAAGGGACGCTTGAATGTCACCACATGGTTACACAGGAACGCGCTGTGACCACTGGCCCAGCGCAGTCGCCATGCTTGGCGCAAGCGGTAAACGTGGAATCAGCACAGCTTGCCAGGCGTGATACAGATCGGGTTTGCCCGCCCAGATATCCGCGCTCGGGCGGTTCAGCGGGTCGAGTTCATGGTGCCAACTGCCGTCACAACGATCGATGAAATGGCTGTCACAGAATTCCCAGAACAGGCGATACCAGGTTTCGTATTGCTCATCGCCGGTGCGCTTGAGCAAGGCACTGGCGGCAGCGCTGGCCTCGCAATGGGTCCAATGCAAACGATGGCGCACCACCGCGCGATTGTCCCAGTCGAGCGTGTAGACAATCCCCGGCGCGCCGTCGATGTTCCAGCCGTGGCGGCAATTGTTATCGAAGAGTTTCTGCGCATCCGTGGCCAGCCAGCCCGGCGTCAACATGCCAGCCCGGACCCGCGCGGCTTCGAGGTGCAGCAACAGCCGCGCCCATTCAAAACCGTGGCCCGGCGTGGTGCCATAAGGGCGAAAACCGTCCGCCGGGTTGTCGTGGTTGTACTCGCGCAGCGGCTGCCAGTCGCGGTCGAAATGCTCGACCACCAAGTAATCGTTGGCGGCAGCGTGACCGTGGATCACGCGTTCGACGATGCGTTGCGCGCGTACCAGCCAGCGGTGGTCATCGGTGACATCGGCCAGCGCGAGGAACGCTTCGGTGGCGTGCATGTTGCTGTTGGCGCCGCGATAGGCCTCTTCGCCACTCCAGTCGCGAGCGAAGGATTCGCGCATGGCGCCCTCCTCTTCGCTCCAGAAATGCGCGTCGATCACGCGGATCGCTTCATCGAGCAACGCCTGCGCGCCAGGGCGCTTGGCGACCACGGCCGAACTGGCGGCGAGCGCAACGAAAGCGTGCAGGTACGCGGCTTTGCCGGTGTTGTCATCGCGATGCCCGGCGACCGCGAACCAGCCGCCATGTTCGGCATCGCGCAGCGGACCGCTGAGGGCTCGGACACCGTGATCAACCAACTCGGCAAACCCCGGCAGGCCTTGAATATGCGCCATGGCGAAGCTGTGCGTCATGCGCGCGGTATTCATGGTTTCTGCGTGAGCGTCGGGCGCGAGGAGGCCCTTTTCATCGAGATTGCCGAAGCCTGCCGGCAGCTTCGAAGCCTTGGCAAACGTCAGCAGGCGCAGGCCTTCGGCGGCGAGCCAGTGCTGATGGGCAGGCGCATTGAGCCAACTGTCGAAGCTCGGTTGGAAGGTGTCCATGGGGTACCTTTTTTGTTGTTATGACTGCGGGCAGTCTAAACAACGGCCGAGGAACGGCAGGTAACGAAGGGGACGGGTTTTGTCACCGAGTTGTGACAAATGTGTTGGGATTTTGGTTTTGTGTTGAGTTTAAGAGCCACCCCTCACCCCAGCCCTCTCCCCAAGGGGTAGAGGGGGCCGACCGAGTTGTTCTTGGAGGTACATCGACCTGAACTACCGAGTCGAACTCAGGTTCTGAAAAATCCCCGATCGGCTCCCTTTCCCCCTCTCCCCTCTGGGGAGAGGGCTGGGGTGAGGGGTGGGTCTAAGG